>NZ_JANXUG010000016.1 GCF_025352015.1 Flavobacterium sp. | reverse complement strand
ATTCGACTTTAAGACTTTTGCCATTTGACACTCTTGCAATGTATTTTCTATCCAAAGATGTTTACTTTCCACCTGTAGATGAAGCTTCTTACGAGGGCGTTCTTGCCATTGGTGGTGATTTGTCAATAGAGCGATTGCTGTTGGCGTATCAAAATGGAATTTTTCCATGGTTTAATGAGGACGAACCTATTTTGTGGTGGGCACCACCAGAGCGAATGGTTATTGTTCCGAGTATTTATAAAGTTTCAAAAAGTATTCGAAATCTAATCAATCAAAATAAATTTGAGGTTACATTCAATCAAAATTTCAAAGACGTAATTACTAATTGCCAGCAAATAGAACGAAGCGGTCAAGAGGGCACATGGATTTCAAATGCCATAATGCATTCGTACACCCAACTTCATGAAATGGGGATTGCTAAATCTGTAGAAGTAGGGCAAAATAGCGAATTGGTTGGCGGTTTGTATGGCGTAGATTTGGGTCATGTTTTTTGTGGTGAAAGTATGTTTTCAAAAGTGCCCAATGCCAGTAAAATGGGTTTTGTATGGCTTGTAAATTATTTAAAAGAAAACAATTATAAACTCTTGGATTGCCAAGTACACAATGACCATCTTGAAAAATTGGGTGCCATTGAAATTTCAAGAGAACTATTCATGAAAGTTTTAAAATCAGAAGAAATTAATCTCTCTTCCAACAGCCTTCTACGTGATCATTGACCATCCCTGTTGCTTGCATGTGCGCATAAACCACCGTCGAGCCTACAAATTTGAAGCCTCTTTTTTTTAAAGCTATGCTCAACGCGTCCGAAAGTGGAGTAGATGTTGGAATATCTTTCATACTTTTTGGACAGTTGATTATGGGTTTTCCGTCGGTGAAATTCCAAATGTATTTTGAAAAACTACCAAACTCTTCTTGCACTTTCATAAAAGCAATAGCATTGCAGATAGTTCCTCTAATCTTTAATTGATTTCTGATAATACCTGCATCTTGTAACAACTCTTGCACTTTGTCTTCGTCGTAACATGCTATTTTTTTATAATCGAAATAATCAAATGCCTTTCTGAAATTAGCTCTTTTTTTTAAAATAGTGTACCAACTTAATCCCGCTTGAAAAGTTTCTAGCACTAAAAATTCAAATAGTTTATCATCCTCGTATAAGGGATTTCCCCATTCGTTATCGTGATAATTTCGGTACAAATCGTCTTTTTCGCACCATACGCAGCGAGATTTATTTTCCATCTTTGGTAATGTACTTATCAATTAAATTATGACCAATATAAATCATTGGAGTCATCAAAACCGCAATGCACAATTTTACTGTATAACCTGTCATTGCCGAAAGGAAAAAGGTTTTAGTATCCATAATGCCAGGTATCCAAAATGCAATTCCAAGAACAATAAAACTATCAAACAACTGCGAAATCACTGTTGATCCTGTACTTCGTAACCAAATCTTTTTTTCACCTGTTTTTCGTTTAAAATAATGAAAAATGCTCACATCTATCAATTGTGAAACCAAAAAAGCGACAATGCTTCCTATAATTATTAATTGGCTTTGTCCAAAAACCGCATTAAATTGCTTTGTCGAAACGGTACTAATACCCGTTGATGGAATTTTCATCGCAAAAAACAATACGATAAAAGTATAAGCAATCAAACAAGCTGTGAGTATCGAGAGTTTGCGAACGCCTTTTTGTCCAAAATATTCATTGATTAAATCGGTTGATACAAATACAATGGGCCAAGGCAAAATTCCGATACTCATAACAGCAGGACCAACATCTATAAGTTTTCCGCCAATGAGTTCTGCGACGACAGCATTAGTGATGAATATTCCAGCAAGTACAACATAAACAATGTCTTTTCTAGTTTGAAACATGGCATTTCTTTTTTCTCAAATTTATCAAATTATAGGTAATGATTTTCAATTGATAGCCATGAATTGATTTTTCATTACTTTTGAAATGTATAATAAAATAACTCATGAAAAAAATAATTTTAACCTTGATTATGATTGCCCCAATTGGTATGGTAAATGCGCAAAACGAAACGAATCCTTTTTTAAAAAATTGGGCTGGACCTTATGGTGGCGTACCTGCTTTTGCAGATTACAAATTAAAAGATTTAAAACCTGCCATTGAAATCGCCATTCAAGAAAAGTTGGATGAAATAAACAAAATTGCCAACAATCCAAAACCCGCAACTTTTGTCAATACCATTGTTGCTTTAGAGAAAATAGGCAAAACATTCAACAGGGTATTTGCTGTTTTTGGAATTTACAGTTCCAATATGAACAGCCCCGAATTTGAACCTATTGAGTCAGAAATGACCCCAAAATTTTCAGAACTCAATAATAAATACTACCAAAATGCAAAGTTATTTGCCAGAATTTCTAAAGTATACGCTGCACCAGAACTAAAAAAACTGACAGGCGAACAACAACGATTGGTTTGGTTGTATTATTCTAATTTTGTTCGTGAAGGTGCTAAAGCAGATGCAAAAAGCAAAACCAGGATAGCAAAAATAAATGAAGAATTGGCGGGTTTGTTTACCAAGTTTAGCCAGAATCAATTGGCTGACGAAAGCAATTATTATTTGGAATTAAAAACCGAAGCCGACTTTGATGGTTTGCCAACCGAGTTAAAAAATGCGGCAATGTCTGATGCCAAAGAACGAAAACTTAACGCAATGGGCTGCATAGCCAACACCCGATCATCTATTGAGCCGTTTTTAACATTTTCTAACCGTAGAGAGTTAAGAGAAAAAGCGTTTAAAATTTTTACCAGTCGTGGCGACAATGATAATGCAAATAACAACAACGTTACCTTGGTGCAAATCCTTAAACTGCGTGCAGAGAAAGCAAAACTATTAGGATTTAAAACCTTTGCTGATTGGAGTTTGTCAAATACCATGGCTCAAAAACCTCAAAAAACGATAGATTTAATGATGTCCGTCTGGATGCCAGCAATCGAAAAAGTAAATGCAGATGTTGCCGATATGCAAAAAATGGTAATTGCTGAAGGCGGTAATTTCAAAATTGCCGCTTGGGATTATCGTTATTATTCAGAAAAAGTTAGAAAAGCAAAATACGATTTAGACCAAAACGATTTAAAACCATATTTGCAACTTGAAAAATTGCGTGAAGGAATGTTTTGGGTTGCGGGAGAAATTTTTCATTTGGGTTTCAAACAAGTTACCAACGTTCCTGTTTTTCATCCAGATGTGAGAGTTTGGGAAGTTTCTAATAAAATTACTGGTAAAATAGTTGGTGTCTGGTATTTTGATCCTTACGCACGTAAAGGAAAAAAATCTGGTGCCTGGATGAATGCGACCAGAGAACAAAGCCGAGTTAATGGAGATGTGATCACGATCGTGTCTAATAATTGTAATTTTATTAAAGGAAAAGAGGGTGAACCAATATTGATTTCATGGGAAGATGCCAGTACGTTGTTTCATGAATTTGGTCATGCATTGCATGGTTTGAATTCAAATGTTACCTATCCAGCGCTGTCAGGAACCAATGTACCTAGAGATTATGTAGAGTTTCCTTCACAGGTTATGGAACGTTGGTTAGCCACGCCACAAGTGCTCAATCAGTTCGCATTGCATTATAAAACGGGTGAACCCATGCCTATTAGTTTAGTACAACGAAATGACAAAGCAGCAACCTTTAACGAAGCGTTTTCTACAGTAGAAACTATAGCAAGTGCCTTGGTAGATATGAAACTACACTTGTTAGAAAATCCAAATATTAATCCAAAACAATTCGAGAAAGAAACTTTAGAGGCTTTAAAAATGCCAAAAGAAATTGTGATGCGTCATCGTATTCCGCAGTTTGGGCACATCTTTTCTAGCGATGATTATGCGTCGGGGTATTATGGTTATTTGTGGGCGGATGCTATTAGTGCAGATGCTACCGAAGCCTTTACAGAAACCAAAGACGGTTTGTATAATAAAGGAGTTGCCAAAAAACTATACGATAATGTATTCAGTATAGGAAACACTGTTGACCCTGCCATTGCCTATAAAAAATTCCGGGGACGAGATTTTAATACCGATGCGTTGATGCGAGCAAGAGGATTTCCGGTGGTGAAGAAATAAAATTATAAAAGCCCAAATCGTGAGATTTGGGCTTTTTGTTTATAAGTAAAAGATAAAATGATATAAAATTTCGAATTAGATAATCCTTAAATTTAAAACACTCTTAAACTAAATAAGCTGTGTTGAAATGGTATCTGAAAGTTTTTATCGGGATTTGTACTTTTCTACTGCTAGTTATCGTTTTGAACATAGGAATTAATCTTTGGATTACATTTCAATTGCCAAAAATAATCAATAGGGAAAATGATTCTGCTTATTTCATTACGTATAAAAATATAGACATTTCGTTGTTGCATACCACTATAAAAGCGGATGCAATTGTCATTATTCCCAAAGCGGCACTTAAGGATTCGAGAAATAAATCGGGAATTTATGCAAAAATAGGTTCTTTACAAATCAAAGATTTCAAAGTATGGAATTTACTTTTTAACGATAAATTAAAAGCCAAAGGCATTATTGTTGAATAATCCTAAAGTTACACTTTATCAAAATAATAACAATGACAACATCCGAAATTCAGTCGCTGAACCTTTTGGAAAAATCGCTACGGTTTCTGATGTTTTTCTGAATCAAGGCGAATTTAAAATCATGAATGTCAAAAAAAAATGGTTTTAAGTGTATACAACGTTACTTTTAAAATTAATGGAATTCTGATAACCGACAAGATTTTACAGAAAAAAATTCCGTTTGAATTTAAAAATTACAGGATTAATTGCGATAGTATCAATTACCAGCCCAATGAATTTTACCACATCAAATCGAAAAAAATTGAAGCATCAAATACAGACTTAAACATTGTTAGTTTAAAAATAATTCCTGAATATTCACGACATATATTTGTGTCAAGAATACCAAAGGAACAAAACCTGTACACCATAAATTGCAGATCAATTAAAGGCGATAAAATGAATTGGGGTTTTAAGGGAGAGGACTTTTTCTTTTATTGTAATGCTATTGCTTTAGATAAGGTTGCCGCTGTCATTTATAAATCAAGTGAGCCACCTGATGATTTGAGTAAACAACATCTTTATTATAAACAACTTCGTGATATGAATTTTGACTTGAGGATTGATACACTTAAAGTGCGTAACGCTATGCTTGAATATGAAGAGCAAAAATCATTTGATATTGGCGCGGCAAAACTAATTCTTAATCCATTTAAACTTACTGCCACTTACATCTGCAGGGGATTCAAAAAAACTGCATTGCCCATCTTAAAATAAAAATTCAGTGCCAATTTATGAACTCGGTACCACTAGATGTTAATTGGAAACTTAATGTTATGGATAAAAATGACGGATTTAATATCAATGGAACATTGACGAATTTTGATGCTGAAAAAATTATTCCTTTCTCAAAACCTTTTCTTAATTTAACTCCTAAAGGGACAATTGACGAAGCGCATTTCAATTTTCAGGAAACGATAAAGGGATTTCGGGTGAATTTAAGGTCAAATATGACAATCTGAAACTTACTATTTACAAGAAGAACGACCTTAAAAAGAAAAACAAGGTGCTGACATTTTTAGCCAAAATTTTTGTCAAAAAGAATTCCAAAGACAAACTAAAAGATGTGTATGTTAAAGTTGCACGAAATCAGGAAAGGTCTTTTTTACAATCTTTTATGGAGAAGCATCCTTGAAGGGTTGAAGAAGATTTTGATATAATATTTAGCATAAAATCCGATTCATTTGAATCGGATTTTATAATATGAATGAGTGAAATAAGTTCAGAATAAATTATCCTAGAGCAACTCTTTTAAAACCAGTCACACTCAATCCACCATCAACAGTTCTTACATAAGCAGCAACGCTCATCGAACCATCCTTAATATAATCTTGGTTTACTAGTGTATTGTCTTTATAAAAACGCTGAATTTTACCTTTAGAAATGTTTTCTAACATAGCTTCTGGTTTTCCTTCTTGACGTAACAAGTCTTTGGCAATTTCAATTTCTTTAGCAATTACATCAGCATCAACACCCGCTTCATTAAGCGCAATTGGGTTCATAGCTGCTGCTTGCATGGCTACGTTTCTTGCAGCTTCATCAGCACCATCAACTTTAGCAGAAAGTGCCACCAATGTTGCAATCTTGTTTCCAGCATGGATGTAAGAACCAACAAAAGCACCAGACAATCTTTCGAAAGAAGCGATTTCAATTTTTTCTCCAATAACACCCGTTTGCTCAATTAGTTTTTCAGCCACAGTAATTCCGTTGAAATCAGAGGCTAAAAATGCTTCTTTGGTATCAAAGTGTAGCGCCTGATTAGCCAGTTCGGTAGCCAATTTTACGAAACCTTCGTTTTTTCCAACAAAGTCAGTTTCGCAATTTAAAGTAATAGCCACTGCCGACGTTTTATCAGCATTTACAACTGCAATTGCAGCACCTTCAGTAGACTCTCTGTCAGAACGGTTAGCAGCTACTTTTTGTCCTTTTTTTCTAAGGTTTTCAATTGCTAAATCAAAATCTCCTTCCGCTTCAACTAGCGCTTTTTTACAGTCCATCATTCCTGCACCTGTAAGTGTTCTTAATTTATTTACGTCTGCAGCAGTAATTGTGATTGTTGACATATTTTTTTATTTTAAAGTTTAAAAATTCTCTTAAATGAAATTACGAATTACAAATTGGAAATTACGAGTTAAAATAATTCGTAATTCATGATTCATAATTCGTAATTATTCTGTTTTATTCTTCAGTTTTGGTTTCAGTAACTTCAGCTTCCACTTCTGGAGTTGCTTCAGCCTCTGGAGCTATTACCGCTTGTGGAGCTTCAATGGCAGCAACCACCTCTTCATTTACTTCGGCTTCAGCCGAAACTTCAGCATCAGAAACACCATCATTATCAGAGGTTCTATTGGCTAATCCGTCTTTTACAGCATCGGTTACTAAAGTTAAAATTTTAACAATTGATTTTGAAGCATCATCATTAGCTGGAATAACATAATCTACTTCACGTGGATCAGAGTTAGTATCAACCATTGCGAAAACTGGAATGTTTAATTTTTGTGCTTCTTTTATGGCGATGTGTTCAGCTTTAATGTCTACTACAAATAATGCAGCTGGAAGTCTTGACATATCAGAGATAGAACCTAAATTTTTCTCTAATTTAGCACGAAGACGATCAACTTGTAATCTTTCTTTTTTTGAAAGCGTCATGAATGTGCCATCTTTCTTCATTTTATCTATAGTAGCCATTTTTTTGACAGCTTTACGGATAGTTACAAAGTTTGTTAGCATTCCGCCTGGCCATCTTTCAGTAATGTAGGGCATGTTACAGGCTAGTGCTTTTTCTGCAACGATGTCTTTAGCTTGTTTTTTGGTAGCTACGAAAAGTATTTTTCTACCAGATGCTGCGATTTTTTTCATAGCTTCGTTAGCCTCTTCAATTTTTGCAGCAGTTTTATATAGATTGATAATGTGAATTCCATTACGCTCCATATAAATGTAAGGGGCCATGTTTGGATCCCACTTGCGAGTCATGTGTCCAAAGTGAACACCTGCTTCTAATAATTCTTTAACGTCAATTTTGTTTGCCATTGTGTAATAGTTTACGTTCCGTTTGATTAGCAATGCGTCACCTTTTTCGCTTTAAGACTTTAGACTTTAAGACTTTGGACTGCATTTCGATGCTAAACTAATTCCATTTTTACAAGGAATATCGACAACTTTGTTATTTTTATTTTTAATTTGTAAATATAACATTTCGGTTGCGCTCCATGAGACACAAACGAGATGCGGTATCAGAATATTAACGTTTAGAGAACTGAAATCTCTTACGTGCTTTTTTCTGACCGAATTTTTTACGTTCTACCATTCTTGGATCTCTAGTTAGTAATCCTTCTGGTTTCAAGATAGCTCTGTTTTCAGCTTCTACTTCACACATCGCTCTAGCAATTGCCATTCTCACAGCTTCAGCTTGTCCTGTTGAACCACCACCATGAACATTTATTTTTACATCAAAATTTGTTGCATTTTCTGTCATAGACATTGGTTGCAATACTTTGTACTGTAAAGTAGCTGTTGGGAAGTAGTTTTCGAATTCTCTTTTATTAACAGTAATTTTTCCTGTTCCTTCTTGAACATACACACGTGCCACAGCACATTTTCTTCTACCGATTTTGTGAATAATTCCCATTACTTAAGATCGTTTAGGTTAACAGTTTTAGGTTTTTGCGCAGTTTGTTTGTGCTCGCTTCCTACCACAACATTTAAATTTCTAAAAAGTTCAGCTCCCAATTTGTTTTTTGGCAACATACCTTTTACTGCTTTTTCAACTAGCAAAGCAGGGTTTTTTGATTGCAAAACCTTTGCAGTCAAAGTTCTTTGTCCTCCTGGGTAACCTGTGTGTCTGATGTACGTTTTGTCATCCAACTTGTTACCTGTTAGGTTGATTTTTTCTGCGTTGATAACAATTACGTTATCTCCACAGTCGACGTGAGGTGTATAACTTGGCTTGTATTTACCTCTAAGAATCATTGCGACCTTTGAAGCAAAACGACCTAAGTTATGACCATCAGCATCTACAATGATCCACTCTTTTGCAGAAGTGGCTTTGGTTGCAGATTGTGTCTTGTAGCTTAATGCGTCCATAATATTTTTTTAATTAAACATTCCTTTCCCAGTAAAGGGAGCGCAAAAGTACAATTATTTATTAATAAAGCAAATAGCATTTTTTAAATATTTTCAGGAAGCATCATTTTTTGCTTAAAATCCTTTTAGTCAATAGACTTGTATGATAAAAACTTTCCGTTTTTTATATCAAAATCAACTCCTAATTTTAATGAAATACCCATAACTTTAATTCTTCTTTGAGATGTTACAGCATAATTTTTCCTATTTTTACGCTTTAACCGAGATAAAATGAAATCGAAAGCCACATTAAAACAAATTGCCAAAGAGTTAGGAGTTTCAGTTTCTACTGTATCAAAAGCATTAAATGGAAGTCCGGAGATAAGCGAGCCAACAAAAAAGCGCGTTCAGGAATATGCTAAACTAAAAAATTACAAACCAAATGTTATTGGTTTAAATCTGAAAAACAGACGGACTAAAACTATTGGCGTAATTATTCCGAATATTTTAAACTCTTTTTTTGCTAAAGTTTTTAGCGGTATAGAAAAAGTAGCAGATGAAAAAGGATACAAGGTTATTACTTGCATTACTAACGAATCTTTGAATAAAGAAGTTAATGCTTTAGACATGTTGAGTAATGGTACTATAGATGGTTTTATTCTTTCAGTTGCCGAGGAATCTCAAAAAATGCAAAAGTTTGATCATTTTACTACCATAATTAACGAAGGAACTCCGATTGTTATGTTTGATCGTATAGTTGAAGAAGTAAACTGCGACAAAGTAATTGTTGATGACTTTGAGTCGGCGGTCAATGCTACCGAACATTTAATTAAAACAGGTTGTAAAAAAATTGCTTTGCTTTCGTCTATCGACAATTTAAGCGTTGGTAAATACAGAGCGCAAGGATTTTATAAAGCCATGAAAGACCAAGGTTTAAAAGTGGAAAATGCTTTAGTTATTTTAACTAACAATAACGAAGAATTCAATTCAAAAATTGGTGGTTTTTTCATAAAAAATAAACCCGATGGTGTTTTTGCTCTTGATGAGCATGCCTCTGTAACAGCTATGAAACTGGGAATTCTAAACGGTTATAAAATTCCACAGGATTTATCAATTATAGGCTTTGCTGATGGTGTCTGGTCTCGACGAATGACACCAAGTTTGTCAACAGTTAGTCAGCACGGACCTGAAATTGGTGAAGTTGCAGCAAAATTGTTAATTGATAAGCTAGAAAACAAAGAAGAAAATTTTGCTTTTTCTACAACAATTATTAATACAGAATTGCGCCAGCGCGACTCTACAAGAAAATTATTTTAAAAATTAACAATGTGAAAAGTTATGTTTACTTAATTTTAACCTGAAATTATTATATTTAAACAAAATTAAAATACCTTTGTCTTTTAAATCATGAAAAAGATACTTCTCATTGCTACTGCATTATTTACAACAAACTTATGTTTATCTCAAGTAGTCTTAAATGTTTTTGACATTGCCAGAAAAGGGACAGTAGAACAAGTAAAAGAAACTTTAAAAAAAACCCCAAATGCTTTTAAAACCGTTAATGATGAAGGATTTTCACCGCTGACGCTAGCTTGCTATAGAAGTAATAACGAAGTAGCAAAATTACTTATTGACAATGGTTCTGATATTAATCAAAAAAACAATATGGGCACACCATTAATGGCAACCGTCGTTAAAGGGAATATTGAAATTGCTAAAATATTAATTGCAAAAAAAGCAAATTTAAATGAAACTGATTCGAATGGAACCACTCCGCTGATTTATGCTGTTCAGTTTCAAAACGAGGAGTTTATTAAACTGTTACTTTTAAATAATGTTGACAAGACAAAAATTGATAAAAATGGGAAAACAGCTTTTGAATATGCGGTTTTTTCAAAAAATGAACAGATTATAAATTTATTAAAATAAAAAAATTATGAAAAAACAATTACTTACTGCTTTATTCCTTTTTGTTGGAGCTTTCTCATTTGCGCAATTTACTACGGGTACTGTTCCGCTGACGGGTTCAACAAGAACACTGAAAATTGACACTAATTCAACCACAGTAACCATGACTTTAACCGGTTCAAGCACAGCCTGGCTAGGTGTTGGTTTTGGCGGAAACTCAATGGCAACCGTTGTGGACATGTTTATTTGGAATTCTACAACTGATAGAGATTACATGCCACCAGGAGGTCATGTTCAACCGCAACCAGATGCCGCTGGAGCACAAAGCTGGACTATTGTTTCTGATACAGTTTCGGGTTCAACGCGAACTGTAGTGGCAACGCGATCATTAATTTCTTCTGGAGATTATACTTTTTTGAATAATAATTCTTCAATACCTATCATTTTTTCGGAAGGTTCTTCAATAACTTTGGGTTATCACGGTAACAACCCGCATGCTTCACAAACATTGACCAGAACCGCGTTAGGAGTAGAAGATTTTTCATTAAATGCATCACAAGTTTATCCAAACCCGTCTAATGGAAATTTTTTAGTAAAAACAAAAACTACATTGTCGCAAATTAATATTTATACTCAAACTGGTGCCTTCGTAAAAACGGTCAGAGTTGAACAAGGAAATGATACTTCATCGGTAGATACAGGTGAGCTGCAAAAAGGAGTTTATCTTATAGAACTTGTTAATGCAACTGAAAAATCTTGGAAGAAAATCATAGTGGAATAATAATTAGTTCTTAATTATATATAGGGCAACATTTATAATATGTTGTCTTTTTTGTTTTAATGTGCTTCCAGCCAATTTTTTCCAATTCCTATTTCTACCTCTAATGGAACATCCATTATAAAAGCATTTTCCATTTCGTGTTTTATCATAGGTTGAATTTTCTCTAATTCAGCATTGTGAACATCAAACACCAATTCATCATGCACTTGTAGTAGCATTTTAGACTTCCAATTTTCATCAGTCAGTTTCTTATGAATATTAATCATGGCTATTTTTATAATATCGGCGGCTGAACCTTGAATGGGAGCATTCACAGCATTTCTTTCGGCACCACTTTTCACCATCATATTGGCCGAATTAATATCTTTCAAATAGCGTCTTCGTCCTAAAACTGTTTGAACATAGCCATTTTCTCTGGCAAAATCTACTTGAGTTGACATATAAGATTTCAGTTTTGGATAGGTTTCGTAATAAGCATCAATCAAAGCGGCACTTTCAGAACGGGATAACGAAGTTTGATTACTTAATCCAAATGCAGAAACACCATAAATAATTCCGAAATTCACTGTTTTAGCATTGCTTCGTTGTTCTTTGGTAACTTCTTCTAATTGTACATTGAAGACTTTTGCGGCCGTAGATTTATGAATGTCTTCGTTGTTCTTGAAAGCCTGAATCATGTTTTCTTCTCCCGAAAGTGCGGCTATAATTCGGAGTTCAATTTGAGAATAATCGGCAGAAAGCAACGTGTAATTTTCATCACGAGCAATAAATGCTTTTCTAATTAATCGACCTCTTTCTGTTCGAATAGGAATATTTTGCAAGTTGGGATTGTTGGAACTCAAACGACCGGTTGCTGCAACAGTTTGCATGTAATCTGTATGAACACGGCCTGTTTTTGCATCAACTTGATTGGGTAAAGCATCAATATAAGTGCTCTGTAATTTAACCATCTGACGCCAGTCGAGAATGTCTTTTACAATCGGATTGTCATTGGCTAAATAACTCAAAACTTCTTCGCCAGTGGCGTATTGACCAGTTTTGGTTTTCTTTTGTTTATTTCCTCCAATTTTCATTTTGTCAAATAAAATATCACCAAGTTGTTTTGGCGACGCCAAATTGAATTTCTCACCAGCGGTTTCATATATTTTTTGTTCTAATGCAACACTTTCTTTTGCCATTCCGACCGACATTTCTTTTAAGAACGGAACGTCTAAATTGATGCCTTCTAGCTCCATGGCTGCCAAAACCGGAATTAACGGAATTTCAATTTCATCAAATAACTTTTTGGTTTCGGCTTTGTCGAGAATCGGACTAAAATTTTGTTTTAATTGATAGGTAACATCTGCATCTTCGGCAGCATATTCTTTAATTTGATCAATTGAAACTTCACGCATCGATTTTTGATTTTTACCTTTTTTACCAATTAAATCTTCAATAGATTTTGGTGAATATTTCAAATAAGTTTCTGATAAAACATTCATATTGTGACGCATATCTGGATTTATCAAGTAATGTGCAATCATTGTGTCAAATAACTTCCCTTTGATTTCAACTCCGTAATGGGAGAGAATTTTAAGGTCGTATTTAATGTTTTGACCAATTTTTTCGATGTTTTCACTTTTAAAAAACGGCTTAAACTTATCAATTAAAACTTGTGCTTCTTCTAGGTTTTCTGGAAATGGGACATAAAAGGCATTGCCTTTTTCAAACGAAAATGACATGCCAACCAATTCGGCATTTAACGAGTCAATACCTGTGGTTTCGGTATCAAAACACACAGAAGTTTGGGTCATTAAATTTTGCAAAAGTAGCTTTACTGGTAAATCCCCTTGAATAATTTGGTAAAAATGTTCCGTATTTTCTAATGTTGCATAATGTGAATTGGTTTTAGCTTCAACACTTTCTTCAGAAAATCCAAACAAATCAAATTGTTCATCATTGGTTTTTTTATTTGAAGTTTTTTGAATTTGATTATGGTCAACGCTATTTTCATTACCGTTAGTATTAATTCCGTCATACTCTTTTCCAGTGCCAAAATATTTATCAAACTGCGCTTTCATTTGACGGAATTCCAATTCAATAAAAAGTGCATCGGTTTTTTCAACATCAGGTTTAGATAATTCATAATCTTTTTCATTAAAAGTGACAGGGCAATCAAGCAGAATAGTTGCTAATTTTTTAGACAAAATTCCTTTTTCTTTATTGGCTTCAATTTTTTCTTTCAAGGCACCTTTTAATTGGTCAGTATTTGCAAAAAGATTTTCCATTGAGCCAAATTCTTTCAATAATTTCTTGGCAGTAACTTCTCCAACCCCTGGCAAACCTGGAATGTTATCTGCAGCATCGCCCATCATTCCTAGAAAATCAATAACTTGTTCAGGACGTTCAATTTCAAATCGTTTCAACACTTCCGGAATTCCCCAAATTTCGATGTCATTACCCATTCGAGCGGGTTTATACATAAAGATATTTTCAGAAACCAGTTGCGCAAAATCTTTATCCGGTGTAACCATAAAAACCTGATAGTTTTCTTTTTCAGCTTGTTTTGCAATAGTTCCTATTAAATCATCGGCCTCAAAGCCTGCAACTTCGATAATTGGAATGTGCATGGCTCGCAAAATTTCTTGTATGTACGGGACAGCAATTTTTATAGCTTCGGGTGTTTCATCACGATGCGCTTTATATTCCTGATACATTTCATAGCGATAGGTACTTCCTCCTTTGTCAAAAGCAACAGCTAAATGATCAGGTTTTTCGCGTTTAATTACATCCATCAATGCATTCATAAAACCCATAATGGCTGATGTATCCTTTCCTGTTGAGGTAATTCTTGGATTTTTTATAAAAGCAAAATACCCTCGGAAAATTAGAGCATAAGCATCGAGAAGGTAAAGGCGTTTTTGTGACATAATTTAAAAAAAAGGTTAGGAATATAAATAAATTTAGATAGAATTGTAAAAATAGGAATTTGATGTCTATCTTTTTTAAAAAATAAAATAAAGTTAATTTTCATTTAGAAGAACTTTCTTCATTTTAACTTCATTTTATTTTTATATATTTGATTTCAATTAATAATATTTATAAACAATTTAAATTTAGAAATTATGAAAAAAGTAATCATTATGGCTTTACTAGTTTTAGGAACTACAGCCATGGTAAATGCACAAACTCCAACTGAAAAAGCGCCTGTTACTAAAGAGGTAAAAAAAGCAAAACACAAAAAACATCACAAAAAAGCAGCTAAAGTTGAAGCAAAAAAAGAAGAAGCTCCAAAAATGGAAGCTCCAAAACCAAAAAAATAATTAATTTGTTGAGATAGCTAAATTGATTAGAATTCAAATTTTAATGCATTCGCTATTTCTGTTGCTTAATTTTATTTCTAGAAGTCGTTCAGTATAAATTGAACGACTTCTTTGTTTTTAACACGTTTACGGAAATGCTTAAACAGTATTTTTATAAGTTTTACCATAAATTTATGCGAACTGTAAAATCATTTAATTCAAAAAAAAAAGTAGGTTGTTTAAGAATTTTAAGAAATACTATTACGTAATGTTGTATTTGGATTGTTATTATTCAAAATTTATTGGTTCTTTAAACACAGATTCAAATTTTGACTAAACGATTAGGATTTGAAAAACGAATTATAAAAATATTCAACCTAACCTGATTTAATACTTAATTTAAGGGAGCAATGACATTTAATACAAAAGACAATTTATGAGGAATAGTTTTTTTACTATTATATTGATTTCTACATGCATATTGTTAATGTCATGTGAGAGAAAAAAGTTAAAACCATTAAGTGCAGGTGTGGTACTATCGTTTGACGATGCTTATGTTGATGAATGGTTTGAGGCTGATAAAGTCCTGAAAAAGTATTCTTGGAAAGCTACATTTTGTGTTTGCAGAATTGATTCGATAGGAGATCCTCAAATTAAAAAATTACATCAATTGCAGAATAATGGTCACGAAATTGCGGGTCATGGATACCATCATTACAATGCTGTAAATTTTGTAAAAAAATATGGAACGAAGGAGTATATCAAACAAGAAATTAATCCGATGATTAGCGCAATGAAAAAACATTCGTTTCAGGTTTCTTCTTTTGCCTACCCTTATGGAGAACGCTCAGATTCACTTGATAGCCTACTGACGAGTAAATTTAAAATCATACGAGGAAGAGCATTTTGTGAAGATATTCCAGAAAAAGAAGGATGTTATTTCAGAAATTCTAAATTTATGTACGCCTTTGATGTAGACAACAGTCATATTCATTTTAGCATTCCGTATCTTGTAAAATTATTAGATAATGCCAAGAAAAACAACAAAATTTTGATTTTATGCTGTCATAAACCAGTCCATGAAGTCACCAAAAATTATCAAGTAAAAATAGAAACTTTAGAATTTATTTGTAAGTATATGAAACAAAAAAATCTTAAATTTTATACCTTGAATGACTTATCAAAACAAGAGTAATTTATTTTTTATAATCGGCTTTAAAAGTAAAAGTACTTGAAAATTGCTGCGTAGTATTTAGCCAAAACTCATCAGATTTTCTCTGAATTAACAAATGTGAATTGCTATAATGAAAAGTAAATTGCAACATAGTATTGGGTAAATCATAAACTAAAGTTAAACTTTTTTAAATGATTACTTCTTCATTTGGTCTTCATCAAAATAAAGTAGCTTTGTTTTGTAGTATATTAGCTAACAATTTAAAAAGCAAGAATTATGAAATCACCAATTACTTTAGTAGTACAAAAAATAGGCTTGCAAGGAAAATCTTTTCTTGAAAATTTTTACGGTATAGGTAAAAACTTGCTTTTTATGGCAATTTTTTTATTCTCACTTTTAATTAATGCACAGCTTTTAGAAAATTCCAAAAAAATTGAACCAACGCTAGAAGTAAAAAAAGCATTTGAAAAAGATTTTCCAAAAATCACACCGATTTGGAGAAAAGAATTTGATGGGAATGGCAACAATCAATTGAGCTATGAAGCCAATTTTAATTTGAACGATACCAATATGACTGCGGTCTATAGTGCAAATGGACTTTTTAATGTATTACAAGTAGAAATAAAAACTGCCGATATTCCAGTTAGAGTAAGTAACTATATGGCTAAAAATTATCCAAAAAACAATATAAAAAAAGCAGCAAAATTGATGACCAATAGCAA
The DNA here is from genome assembly GCF_025352015.1 of Flavobacterium sp. Taxonomy (GTDB): domain Bacteria; phylum Bacteroidota; class Bacteroidia; order Flavobacteriales; family Flavobacteriaceae; genus Flavobacterium. Next base: position 8,677 of record NZ_JANXUG010000016.1, on the reverse strand, counting down.
TAAAACTACCTACGAAATAGCAATTACCATAAACGGAAAATGGGTCAATGCAATTTTTAATAAAGAAGGAGATTTTTTAGAAATGTTTGAAAAAGAATAATAATTTTATCTGCTAAAATTATTTATTTTGATAAAAGTCGGCGAAGGGATTTGTCGACTTTTTGATTATATTTACTTGGCATTAACAATAAATGTATGAATGTTTTAATTGTTGAAGATTACAAAGAATTGGCTAAAGAGATCATTGATTTCTTGACAAAAAACGGCTACTTATGCAAATGGGTTTCTAATTGCGAAGATGCTATTGAGGAAATGAGTGTGAATACTTATGATGCTATGCTTTTGGATTTAGGACTTCCTGACGGAGATGGTTTTCAGGTTTTAAAAAACATTCGAAAGCAACAATCTAAAACTGCAGTTATAGTCATAACTGCACGTGGAGAATTGGATGATAAAATCAAAGGATTAGAACTCGGAGCTGACGATTATTTAACAAAACCCTTTGCTCTTACTGAACTTGCTGCTCGTTTATATGCTGTAATAAGAAGGATAAACGGATTTGTGACCAATATAATGGAGTTTCATGGTTTTAAAATTCAATTACAAGATTATAAACTAACTTTTGACAATATTTCCATTAGTTTAACCAAAAAAGAATTTGATATTTTTCAATATTTGGTTTTAAATAAAAACAGAGTGATTACTAGATTACAATTGACAGAACATGTTTGGGGCGATATTTTAGAATTAAATTCGGATTCGAATTTTGTGGATGTGCATGTAAGGAACTTAAGAAAAAAACTGGAAAAATTTACCAAAATTGAATGGTTCGAAACGGTTCGAAACGTAGGTTATAGAATAAATATTTAGCATGAGAATAAAACACCAATTAGCTATTTTCAATGCTTTAACACGATTGTTGCTTATAGTTGTGTTATGGTTTTCGTTGCCGATACTTATAGAAAAAGTTGTTTACAAAAACATTGACAAAACACTTCTAGAAAAAAAACAAAAATTTATTGATCATCTTGACAAGGAAGAAATCAATGATTTTATAACTCGAAAAGATGCTTCTGAAACCTTTTCTAGTTTTTCTACGCTTCATAATGAGTTTTTGCAACTGTCGCAATCCAAAGAAAAGTATGTTCAAACCAATTCCTTTTTTAAAAACGAATCCAGGATTATAGAAGAAGAACAAAATGATTACCGAATTTTATTCAACAGTTTTCAATATGAAAACACAAGTTATCAACTTGAAATAGGAATTAATTTAAGTGAAATTCAAGATTTGACATTCGTTATTCGGTTATTTATTTTAATTATTTTAAGCATCATTATAGTATTTACCTTCCTTCTTGATACTGTTTTTGTGGAGTATTTGTTGAAACCTTTTTATCAAATAATAAATAAAAAAATAAGGAATGTGAAGGCGCCAGAACGATTTGATTATACCAATATTCAATCCTACTCTACAGATTTTAGAGAATTGGATGAAGTACTTAATCAAATGATGAAAAGAATACAGGAACATTTTAGTAACGAAAAACAATTTATTGCCAATGTTTCGCACGAATTGCTATCACCCATTGCTTTATTAAAAAATAGATTTGAAAATTTAATCCAAAATGAATCTATCAACGAGGAAGGAATTGATAAGATTGCCAGTTCGTTGCGAACTATAGATTTACTGAAAAAAATAATTAACAATTTATTACTTATTTCTAAAATCGAAAACAATCAGTTTGTTAATAATGAAGAAATTTCAATCAAAGGATTAATTGAAGAAATTATCGAAGATTTTGAAGACAGAATTGAAGAAAAGCAAATTATCATTTCAAATCAATGCAAGAAAGATTTTGTCTTTTTAGGAAACAAAACTTTGTTACGAATTATGATTTATAATTTGTTATTAAATGCTATAAAGTACAATATTAATAATGGAAAAATCACTTTAAAAACAGCCTTTGTCGGAGAATATTATAGATTAACTATTGTAGATACCGGAAAAGGAATGACCGTTTCACAGCAAACCAAAATTTTTGACCGTTTCACCCGAATTGATATTGATCAAGAAGGTCAAGGATTAGGACTAGCGATTGTAGATAGCATTGCCAAGTTTCATCATATTAACATTTCAGTAGCATCAACAATAGGTGTTGGAACAACATTTGAAGTACAATTCCTAATTACTGTACTAAAGAAAAGTTAAACCAACTATATAATTAATAAATTTTCATTTTGTGATTGAAATTTTGATCAATAATTCTAAAAAAAACTTTCTTACCATTTTTCTACAGCAGGAGATTTAAATTTGAGAAATAGTATAAAATAAAGTTAAATCTTCAAAACTGTTAAAATCTTCATTTAATCTTCATTTAGCGAAAATACATTTGTTCCATTAAAAATAAATAATTAATTCAAAATTCAAAATTATGAAAAAAGTAATGATGTTAGTAGCAGTAGTTCTAGGAACAACAGTTATGGTAAATGCTCAAACTGCTCCAGCAAAAGCTGCTCCAGCAAAAGAAGTTAAAGCTGATAAAAAAGCTGACAAAAAAGTAAAAGTTGCTAAAGCTGACAAGAAAATGGAAGCTGCTCCAGCTGCTCCAGCAAAAAAATAATTAACTTTTGTAAAAAAAAGTAGTCAAGCAAGACTTTAATTATTAAAGACCAATGATTTTCATTGGTCTTTTTTTTGTTTTAGCTAAAGTTAAAATTCTCTAAAATCAAAAACTTAAAACAATTTTATTTGTTAATTTGTCAAAAATTACAAAAATGACTCTTCGCTTTATTCTGCTTTTTATCATAATTGCCATAATTGAAGTTTATGCTTTTCAAGCGATAAAAACAGCTACAAAATCAAAATTGATTCTAATAAGTTACATCATTATTTCTGTTATAGCAATACTATTTATTACCTATCAGTTTTTGAAATTTGATAGGAGTGTTGGGCAAACAAAGATGACCTTGATTACATTAGGATTATTACTATTAGTCTTGTTACCAAAAATTGTTTTGACTTTTGTCATGCTTTTAGAAGATGTTATGAGAATTTTGATTGGAATAATAACTCATTTTCTCGGGCATAATTCAGATAGTTTTTTACCCAACAGAAGAAAATTTGTTAGTCAAGTAGCTCTAGGACTAGCTGCCGTGCCGTTTCTTTCTTTGATTTACGGCATGACCGTAGGCAAATACAATTACAAAGTACTACATCATACTTTATTTTTTCCTGATTTACCCGATGCTTTTGATGGCTTTAAAGTCACACAAATTTCAGACTTACATAGCGGCAGTTTTGATGACGAAGAAAAAATAAAGTACGCTATCGATTTAATTAACGAACAAGAAGCCGATCTGCTCTTGTTTACTGGCGATATTGTAAATGCCAAAGCCGATGAGATGCATCCGTGGATAGCTATTTTTAATGGTTTAAAAAAATACAAATACGGAAAATATTCTATATTAGGAAACCATGATTATGGCGCTTATTTAGATTGGAAATCAGAGAAAGCTAAAGCGGAAAACTTTGCAGCCATCAAAGATTTGCATCGCCAAATTGATTTTAAACTTATGCTAAATGAAAACACAAAAATAAAAATAGGAAGTGATCAAATTGCATTGGTAGGTGTTGAAAATTGGGGAAAACATTTTGGTGAATTTGGAGATATTGATAAAGCCACCGAAAATTTATCAGCTATCGATTTTAAAGTCCTGATGAGCCATGATCCAAGCCATTGGGAATATGTAATTAAACGCCATCCAAAAAATATTCAGTTAACACTTTCGGGTCACACACACGGTATGCAGTTTGGTATCGAAATTCCTGGCTTTTTTAAATGGAGTTTAGCACAATATATTTACAAACAATGGGCAGGATTGTATCAGGAATTTGGGAGATATGTATATGTGAATCGCGGTTTTGGTTTTCATGCTTATCCAGGAAGAGTAGGCATAATGCCCGAAATAACGGTTTTTGAACTAAAAAAAGGCAATAGTGTAGCATAATTAGTTAAAAATGCTACATTTGCGGTTTAAAGTTATTTTTTAAATTGTAATAAATAAGTTAAAACGTTTTGGTTTTATGTCAAAATTTGGAGAATTAATCAATGCACAAGTTCCCGTATTAATTGATTTTTATACAGAATGGAACGAATCATCGGTCTCTATGCATCCTGTTATCAGAGATGTTGCCGCAGCACTTGGCGATAGAGCAAAAGTGATAAAAATAGATGTAGATAAAAATCAAGAATTGGCTGATGCACTACGTATCAAGGGGCTTCCTACTTTGATGATTTATAAAGAAGGTCAAATGGTTTGGAGACAATCAGGAGAGCTTGATGCCAATACTATAATTGCGTTAGTTCAGGAGCAGTTATAAATCTATTTTTTCTAATACAAATCCTTTTTCTTTTAAAAATGTCAATGTTTGAGGCAAAACAATACGAAGTTTTTGTTCTGCTTTAACACTGTCGTGAAAAACTATAATACTTCCTGATTTTACATTATTAAGTACGTTGTTCAAACATTCTTCATTCGATATTTCAGTATCAAAATCATAAGAGATTACATCCCACATTATTATTTTATAGCCCAATTTTCGTAAAATTTTGGATTGCGATGGTTTAATTTTACCATAAGGCGGACGAAACAACTTTGGAATTTGATTCCGATGCTTGATGCCGGAATTTAAAATTTTGGATTGACAAAGATTGGTATTCACCATATAGTCATTTGTTTTTGTTGACCAGCCATTTACATGATTAAAAGTATGGTTGCCAATAACGTGATTGTCATCAATAATTTTCTGAAAAATTACGGGATGCTTTTCAATATTTTTCCCGATGCAAAAAAAGGTGGCTTTAGCATTGTGTATTTTTAATTGTTCTAAAACCCATTCAGTAATTTCTGGAGTGGGACCATCATCAAAAGTTAAGTAAACCTTGTTCTCATAGTTAGGGATATCCCAAATATAATTTGGGAAATATAATTTAATAAAACGATTTGTTTTAACCCAAAAACTCATAGTTTAAATATAAAAAAATGTGCCAATATGAATCTTCAAATTAGCACATTTTAAATGTTGAAATCATTATTCTAAATCTCTGCCAAAACGAGAAAATCTCTTTACGAGAGCATTAAAAGCAGGTTTGTTTTTGTTGTAATAATCAAGGTCGTTGTGGTCTTTCATAACTATTAACAAACTTCTGTAGCGTTCAATATCTGTGATAATATCAGAGGCAATTCCGTTTTGAATAGAAGGTTGAATCCCGGAATAATAGGTCAAACTTTGTTTATATTTAATCATTAACCGATCTAATAATTCTCGTGCTTTAGCTTTCTCGCCTAGCTCATAATAACCGCTGGCAAAAGGTTCTACCATTGTATAATAGCCATAATAAGCCATTGGTATTTTAGTCAAAGTTAAATCAATAATATTTTTGGCTTTGGCTGTATCGCCTTCGTTGATTAATTGCTCCATCAATCGCGCCATATTAGTTCTGTACGAAATACTATTTTTACGAGTTTCGGGATCATGATAAATCGTGGTAAGGTCGCCGTTACCCCAGTTCCATTTCATCACTATGTTATACATTTTATCGCTATCAATACTACCCATATCATAAGGATTATCTTTGTCGATAGGAGTTTTTATGGGCACTAATTTATATACTAAACCATCCAGTTGAAGATAATTTTTCATCCATAGATAATCATCATCGCCAAAACTCCCTCCCGTAAAATAAATAGGTCGTTTCCAATCATTATTAGCCAGAACATCTAGTGCCATCAAACGATTTTTATACAATGCGTTTCCTTTGATATCCAAGTCAATATAAGGAACAATAGAATCATTGTATTTTGCATTAACCACTTTGTTTTTAATAATTGCATCTTTATCAACTGGAATTCTAATTTTATTTGTTGGATAAAAATGAATAGTTTGCCCGTTTGACATTTCTACTGTAGACTTTGGATTTTTTATGAAGTTTATAAAATCTTTTATGTTCCATCTAGCTTCTGTTTTTTGAATATGAGCCACATAATCTAATTTATCACCCACATATTCATCATGTGTAAACGATATAGGTAATCCGTCCGATTTATAGGTTTTAAATTTCATTTGATCAATATACCAATCGGTCATAAACAATTGAGTATTCACAATTTTGATATCGGTTCTAATACCTTCAATTTCTTGAGCATACCAAAGCGGGAACGTATCGTTATCACCAATGGTATAAAGGATTGCATTGGCATCACAAGATTCTAGATAATTTTTAGCCATAGCAATAGCTGTATATTTCTTGGCACGACTATGATCATCCCAGTTTTGAGAAGCCATTAACACAGGTCCGGCAAGCAAACAACTACCTATTACTAAAGGTCCAACCAACTTTGATTTTATTCGTTCAAAAATAATTTCATAAATTGCATAAACTCCAAATCCTATCCAAATAGCAAAAACATAAAACGAACCCACCAAAGCATAATCTCGTTCACGAGGTTCAAAGGGTCTTTCGTTAAGGAAAATTTTCAGAGCAATACTAGTAAATAAAAACAAAGCCAAAAGAACATAAAAACTTTTCAAATCTTTTTGGGCATGGTACATTAATCCAATTAATCCAATGAAGAATGGCAGAAAATAATATAAATTTCTTCCCTTATTGTTTTTAACATCATCAGGTAGATTTTCTTGAGTTCCTTTTCCCAAGTGAATTTCATCAATAAATTTGATGCCACTTAACCAATTTCCATCAAGATTATCATATTTCCCCTGAACATCATTTTGTTTTCCAACGAAATTCCAAAGTAAATAACGACCATACATGTATCCAAATTGATATTCAATCATAAAACTTAAATTATCCCATGTAGAGGGCTTTTCTACGGTAATATAGTCGCTATATTTTTTTAGGAAAGAAACATAATCTTGGTTATCAATTTTTTTTTGGGCATAGGCTGTTTTAAATTCGGAGACCGTTTTTTGCATTTCACCTTTTAATTGACCCACTGCCATAGCAACTTGTTCTTCACTTAAACTATCAATATTTACGCCATATTGAGCTAAATCACTTTCATAAGGATAATCTTTTTTAAGTTCTACTTTAGGAACACCTGTAAACTGCATATAATTATCGATATTATCGGTACTCCAAAGTCGTGGCAGTATCGCTTTTTGAGAATTGTCGCTATTTTGCTCCGCATTTTTATAATTGTTTACAATAACATACTTTCCGGTTTTATAATCTCTTTCGTAGTTGGGTGCCTTGTCTAAATAAGGTTCGTCTTTGTCTAAACCAGCAAAAGTATCTGTGTATTGAGGCCCGTAGAACAATGGATTTACACCATATTGTTCCCGATTATAATATGCTAAAACTTCGGCGGCATCCGAGGGTTTGTTTTCATTTATTACTATATTAGCATTAGCACGAATGGGTAACATCATCCAAGTAGAGAAACCAATAAGCACAAAAAGAATACACAACAAAACTGTATTGTATAACGGATGATTTTTTTTGCGCGTGTAATGTAATCCAAAATAAAAGAAGGCAATAATCAATAAAACAGCAAAGATTGTCCCCGAGTTGAAGGGCAAACCAAAACTATTAACCATAAAAATTTCCATTTTTCCAAAGAACGCCAAAGTATAAGGTAATAATAATTTGAAAATGAATAATAAAACGGCAACGATGATGATGTTGGCAAAGAAAAAGTTCTTAACCGTAACCGTTTTGTAATTTTTAAAGAAATATAAAAACCCAATAGCCGGTATGGTTAACAATGCCATGAAGTGAACACCAAATGAGAGTCCAACCAACAATGAAATGAGCAGCAGCCAACGATTACCTCTTGGCGTATGCATGTCTTGTTCCCAACGTAACCCAAGCCAAAAGAGCAATGCTATAAATAGTGAAGCCATAGCATATACTTCGGCTTCAACGGCGCTTGACCAAAAACTATCCGAAAAAGTAAAGGCCAATGACCCAACAAAAGAACTTCCAAGAATAACAATAGCTTTGTTTTTATCGATTTCTGTATATTGAGAAATAATTCTTTTTAGTAATATAGAGGATGACCAAAACATAAATAAAATAGTGAACGCACTGGAAAACACAGACAACATATTTACCATTAAGGCAACTGTTTCTTTACTTGTAGCAAACATGGCAAAGAAAGCTCCCAAAATTTGAAATAATGGCGCTCCGGGTGGATGACCTACTTCTAATTTTGCAGATGTTGAGATGTATTCCCCACAATCCCAAAAGCTCATCGTAGGTTCAACAGTTAATGAAAAGGTAATTAAAGCAATGGCAAATACTGTCCACCCTAATATGGTGTTCCATTTTTTAAAGTTAAAGTTCATCATAGAGCTATGAAATGAAAAGTTTTATTTTATGCTACAAAGAAACTGTTTTTTTTAACGTAACTAAACTTGCGTTAACAAATTTTTCTTAAACAGTTTAACGAATTACATTCAAGTTTATGCAGACAGCAAATGAAAAGAATTATGTGCTAACTTTAATTTTTATAGGTATTTATTTGTGTACAATAAAATTTGTACTAAATTTGCACTCGCGTTAAACAAAACTGGTCTATGGTGTAATGGTAACACAACTGTTTTTGGTGCAGTCTTTCAAGGTTCGAGTCCTTGTAGACCAACAGAAAAGCCTCT
>NZ_JANXUG010000106.1 GCF_025352015.1 Flavobacterium sp. | reverse complement strand
GTTTGGATGCACCTGAATGGATAAATCTTCACGTGCATCAAGGTATTTGAAAAGTAATGGAAATTGTTTGCCAAAAACCGAGTACACTTTTGTTCCCAAAACAGCTTCAGGAAATTCATCAATCAGTTCGTTAAGTGATTTTCCTTTGAGTTCGCCTTTGGCTACTATACTAACATCATTTTCTACGGTAGAAATTTCCCAACTTTCGCCCGTATTGTTGGCAAATATTGGTTTGTCTAGGTACGCTTTTAATTTGGTTCCGCCCCAAATTCTTTCTTTCAAAATGGGTTCAAATTGCAACGGATATAATTTCATCTTAAATGATTTTTGCAAACTTACATTCTTTTCAGAATCTCAAGTGCTTTTTGAATATGAATTTTGGAAGAAGAGTTATCAAAAATTAACTGGATAATTCCTTTTTTATCAACAACATAGGTAGCTCGTCCTGGTATTAAACCAAGAAAATCATTTGGCACTCCAAATAATTTTCTAATTTTTTTATCAAAATCAGAAAGCAAAATGAATGGAAGTTTGTAACGTGAAGCAAATTTTTGATGCGATTTTAAACTATCACTGCTAATACCAATAACTTCTGCACCTAAATTTTTGAATTCTTCATAGTTATCGCGGAACGAACAGGCTTGGATGGTGCAACCTGGCGTATCATCTTTTGGATAGAAATAAATAACTAGGGGTTTCCCTAAAAAATATTTGATGTCAAAAGGTTTTGCATTTGCATCTATCGAAATAAAATGAGGAATTTTATTGCCTACTTGGAGTTCCATTAGTTGCCCTTATAGGTTACAAAGTTTCGTGGAGTTTCATATAAAACAACTTCCAAATCTTTGTCATTAGTAATAAATGGTCGAAGTTTTTTCCAAATTACAACGGCTATATTCTCGGCAGTTGGATTCAAATCTTTAAAGTCTAAAACATCAAGATTTAGATTTTTATGATCAAATGCATTTTCTATATGCTCCTTTATCAAATCGGATAAAATTTTTACATCAATCACAAATCCTGTCTCTTGATCAACATCGCCAGTAACCGAAACAATTAACTCATAATTATGACCGTGAAAGTTGGGATTATTGCATTTGCCAAATACAGCATCGTTTTTCTCCATCGACCAATCTTTACGAAATAAGCGGTGCGCGGCATTAAAATGTGCTTTTCTTGATACGGTAACTCTCATGGAATTTTTGATTTTTGATTAACGATTTTTAATTTTTGATGTATTATGAAATGTGCGATTATAATTTATGTTCTTCTAAATAATGATAAAATTCGTCAAAAATAATTTTAAACCAAACGGTGTATATCGTTGGATTCTGGATCATTTCATTCTTTATATCTTCTATTTTCATCCATTTCCAACTTTCGACTTCATCTTTGTTTATTTGTGGTTCCCCATTGTAGTATCCAATCATTACATGGTCTAGTTCATGTTCGGTCAAACCATTGTCGAATGATGCTTTATATATAAAATGAAACAGTTCTTTAAGTTCGGTTTTAAAACCCATTTCTTCATATAATCTTCGAATTCCAGCTTGAATATTAGTTTCGCCTTCGCGCTGATGACTGCAACAAGTATTAGTCCATAACAGCGGTGAATGATATTTGTGATGGGCTCGTTGTTGCAACATGATTTCATTGTTTTCATTCAATACAAAAACCGAAAACGCACGGTGCAAAGCAGCTTTCTCATGTGCTTCTAATTTGTTCATTAATCCGATAGGTTCGTCTTGTTTGTTGACCAAGATTACTTTTTCTTCTGTCATAATTCTTATTAAGCATCCAAAAATACAAAAAAAATTAAGTTTTATAGATTTGGCATTTTGAACAAGCGTTAAACTTTCCTTAAATAAAAGTAATTTATAATCTTCATGATGTTTTGACTCGTACATGTAACGTAAATTTGTACACTGTTAAAAACAAATACTATGAAAAAATCATTTGTAAACTATTTACTTTTGTTCCCTATGTTTATGCTGAATGCATGTGGACAAAACAATAAAAAAGAAACTAAAACATCAAAAACCACTGTTATGGAAAACGTAATCTCGAAACCTGAAAATCCTTATTATTCCAATACGGATACAAAAAAATTAAATGTAAGTGATGCAGAATGGAAAAAAGTTCTAACTCCTGATTTGTATGCTGTAGCCCGGCATGCTGATACCGAAAGAGCCTTTACTGGCACTATGTGGAATTCAGAAACCAAAGGAACCTATTATTGTGCTGCTTGTGGTTTGAAACTATTTAAATCAAACCAAAAATTTACTAGCAGTTGCGGATGGCCCAGTTTTTTTGAACAAGAAAATAAAGAAAGCGTGGTTTTTAAGGTAGATAATTCCTTTGAAATGCAACGTACAGAAGCACTTTGTGGAAGATGCAACAGTCATTTAGGACATTTGTTTGATGATGGTCCAGAGCCAACTCGTAAACGGTATTGTATGAATGCTATTTCTTTAGATTTTGTTCCCGATGGGGTAGTTTCTAGCGAAAACAAAGGAAATACCGAGACCATTACTATTGGCGGTGGATGTTATTGGTGTGTGGAAGCTGTCTATGAACAATTAGATGGCGTTCAAAAAGTAGTTTCTGGTTTCTCAGGTGGTACGGTTGCCAATCCGAGTTATGAGGAAGTTTGCACCGGCAGAACTGGCGCTGCAGAAGTGGTTCAAATTACTTACGACAAAACAAAAACTAATTTGGATGAAATTTTTCATGTATTTTTTACAGTTCATGACCCAACAACGCTTAATCGTCAGGGTGCTGATGTGGGAACACAATATCGATCTGTGATTTTTTACAAAAACGAGGAACAAAAAAAAGCAGCTGAAAGTATTATTTCAGAATTGAATTCGAAAAATGTTTATCCTAGTAAAATTGTTACTTCTGTTGAACCCTTTAAGGCTTTTTATAAAGCAGAAGACTATCATCAAAATTATTATCAAAATAATCAAAATCAGCAGTATTGCCAAATGGTAATTCAACCCAAACTGGAAAAATTTGAAAAGCTTTTTAAAGATAGATTGAAAAAGAAACACCAGTAAAAATTTTCATATAAATGCCCTCAAATAGTTTAGAACTTTTTGGGGGCATTCCATATTTGAGAAGTTTTGAATTATAAAATATAATCCGTGTTGATAAAGTTAGATTCCTTGCTGTCCAATAGCGCTTGCAAGATTTCGTTGTTATAAGCATTGTCTTTTGAAGCCACAAAGGTTCGAATAGAAAAGGAACGCAGTGCATCATGTATGCTCAAAGTTCCTACTGCAGAATCTTTTCTTCCTGTAAACGGATAAACATCTGGGCCACGTTGACACGAACTGTTTAAGTTTACACGGCAAACTAAATTAACCAATGTGTCAATAAGCGGCGCAATGGTTTTAATGTTTCGACCAAACAAACTTACTTGTTGTCCGTAGTTCGACTCCGCCATATCGTTTAGCGGCTCTTGAATGTCTTTGAAAGTTAATATAGGAATTACAGGTCCAAATTGTTCTTCGTGGTACACACGCATATCTTTATTAACAGGAAACAAAACCGCAGGAAAAATATAATTATCCGAACGTTCTCCACCTTTTGTATTAATGACTTTCGCACCTTTAGCTTTTGCATCATCAATTAGCTCCTGAATATAATTTGGTTTTTCTTTTTCTGGCAGCGGAGTCAATGAAACATCTTTCTCCCATGGGTTTCCAAACGGCAATGCATCTACTTTTTCGGCAAATCTTCTATTAAATTCTGCTGCGATAGATTCATGCACATACAAAATTTTTAAAGCTGTACAACGCTGACCATTAAAAGATAAAGTTCCCATGATACATTCTTGAATAGCCAAATCTAAATCGGCATCAGGAAGAATAATGGCTGGATTTTTGGCTTCCAATCCTAAAATCAAACGCAGACGGTTTTTATTTGGATGCAAATCCTGCAAAGCTATTGCTGATTTACTGTTTCCAATCAAAGCCAAAATATCTACTTTCCCTGATTTCATAATTGGTGAAGCCACATCTCTTCCTCTACCATAAACTATATTGACAACGCCTTTTGGAAAACTACTTCTAAACGCTTCGAGCAATGGGGAAATTAATAAAACTCCGTGTTTTGCAGGTTTGAAAATTACAGTATTTCCCATGATAATGGCCGGAATTAGCAATGAAAAAGTCTCGTTCAAAGGATAATTATAAGGCCCGAGGCACAGCACAACTCCCAATGGACCTCTACGAACCATAGCATTCACGCCTTGGCTTTTAGAAAAGCGAGCACTATTTCTGTCTAACTGTTTATAATCTTCAATCGTGTCATAAATATATTCGACCGTTCTGTCAAATTCTTTCTCAGAATCGCATAACGATTTCCCGATTTCCCATATTAAATATTTTACTACTTCGCTTCGGGTAGCTTTCATTTGAGTAACAAAATTTTCCATGCATTTGATTCGGTCAATGACTTTCATCGTTGGCCACAATCCTTGTCCGTTGTCATAAGCAGCAACAGCCGATTTTACTACTTCATCTGCGGCAGCTTCACCCATAGTTGGAATTGAACCTAACAATGTTGGTGCATAATTTTCAGTTGAGGAAATGGTAGAATAAACTTCGGACGTTTCTCCTGTCCATTTTTTTAGTTGACCGTCACCTAAATAAGTATCTTGATGTAATAAATTGGTAATTTTAAATTCCTTGGGTATTAAATTCATTTTTAGAGGTGACTTGATTGATTACAATTTGAGATAATTTTATGTTTGAATCATTTAAAAAATCGAGTGAAATAGTAAATTGAAACTTATAAAATATCCATTAATCTGAAACTAAACTTTCTAAATAAGCCAATAACCGAGATATAATTCCTCTTTTTTTTGATACATAATCTTTTTTTTCGGCGTTATTTTCAAAAGCCCGGAAAGTAGAGATAAAAAAACTAATAAAACAAATTAGCACAACTCCTGTGAATATAAGTATATCTAAATTTTTCATTTACTTTTTTAGTTTTAAATTAAAAAAAATTAATAAGCCAACAATTGTTGGTGGCCAAAGACCAATGAAAATGGCTTTTCGAAAATTATTTTCAACTAAATAAAGATATTCAGATATAAAAATTAAACAAATTACCACGAACAAAATAAACAATTCAGATTTCTTGAATTTATTAAACATAATTATTATTTTATTTAAGTTTTTAATTATCAGGTGTTAATCTTTTTAACAACATAACTTCTGTAAATTTACAAATAAAATCTAAAATAAATTGTTTAATATTACTTAAATTTTGTTAAACAAAATATTATGGTAAATTCAAACAAAATAGCTGCTGATTTTTACAATTATTTTTTGTCTGAAAAAGTGAAAGATAAAAGTGAAAAAATAATAGTTTACATTGCCATTTCAAGCTTTATATTGCACTTACTTTTAATTGGAATGGTAAATCTTAATCTAATTGCTGTAAATGATCATTCTAAATTATTAAGTAATCCTATCTCGGCAATTTACACCCCATTTTCATTTATACTTATATATGAGGTTTATCTTTTACTATATTATTTACCAAAATCGACTTCAATTTACATAGGTAAACAGTATGAAATAATTTCGCTGATTGTAATCCGTCGAATTTTTAAAGATTTGTCACATTTAGAATTTTCGCCAAACTGGTTTGCATCAAGAAATGATGTTTTATTTACTGCAGATTTAGTTGCAATTCTTATATTGTTCTTTCTAATATTTGTTTTCTACAAATATGTGAAAAATAATACTTCAATTCCTGTTGAAAATTTAAACCCAGAAATAATTAAATTTATCACTTTAAAAAAAATTATTGCCACGTGTTTAGTACCAATATTTTTAGTTTTATCATTTTACAGTCTGGGGCATTGGCTGCATGATAGTTTCTTTTCTTTGAGTAAAATTGTAACCGAAATTAAAGACATCAATAAAATATTTTTTGATGATTTTTTTACAATTTTAATATTGGTTGATGTTTTACTGCTTTTATTTTCGTTCTTTCATTCCGATAAATTTAAAGGTGTCATAAGAAATTCTGGTTTTATTATTTCAACCATCTTAATTAAATTATCTTTTGGAACAGAGGGATTATTGAATATAATACTCATAGTAACCGCGGTATTATTTGGTGTATTACTTTTGAAAATTCATAATTTATATGAAAGAAATTAAAAATAAATCGACAACATTACAGTAATTGTAATTCCTCCGCAATTTTTAAAGCACATTTTTCTCCATCAATAGCTGCTGATATAATTCCTCCTGCAAAACCAGCACCTTCGCCACAAGGATACAATCCTTTTATTTGAACGTGTTCTAAAGTTTCGTTGTCTCTAGGAATTCTTACGGGTGACGAAGTTCTGCTTTCGGGCGCATGAAGAATCGCTTCATTGGTCATGTAACCTCGCATGGATTTTCCAAACTCGGTAAAACCTTCTCGCAGAATTTGGGTTAAAAAATTAGGAAACACATCTCCCATTTCTACCGAAGTTGTTCCCGGAACATAAGAAGTTTTTGGAATATTTGCAGATAATTTATTTTGAGTAAAGTCAACTAGGCGTTGCGCTGGAACTTTTTGAGTTTGCTTCGCCAGTTCGCTTAAGCTCGAGCCGCCTGCTAAATGCCATGCTTTTTGTTCAATGCTTTTTTGAAATTCCATTCCAGCTAAAGCTCCAAATTTGGCAAAAGGTTTGAAATCTTCCAACTTTAATTCGACTACAATACCCGAATTGGCGGTAGCTTGATCGCGTTTTGAAGGCGACCAACCATTGGTTACAACTTCACCTGGGCTTGTAGCACAGGGCGCGATTACACCGCCAGGACACATACAAAACGAATACATGCCGCGACCGTTGACTTGCTTTACAATAGAATAAGGAGCTGGTGGTAAATATTCGCCACGAAAGTCACAACTATACTGAATTTTATCAATCAATTGCTGGGGATGCTCGGCACGAACGCCTAATGCAAAAGGTTTGGCTTCTATGAAAATCTTTTTTCTGTCAAGCAATTCAAAAATATCACGTGCAGAATGTCCGGTTGCCAAAATAACTTTATTAGCAGCAATAGTTTCACCGTTTTGTGTTATCACTCCTCGAATTTCATTACTCTTTATAATAAAATCGGTCACGCGGGTTTCAAACAAAAATTGTCCACCACATTCTATAATTTTCTCCCGAATGTCTTGAATTATTTGAGGTAATTTATTGGTTCCAATGTGTGGATGCGCTTCGACTAAAATATCAGGTGTTGCGCCAAATGCTACTAATAATTGTAAAATTCTATCCACATCACCACGTTTTTTGGAACGAGTATACAGTTTTCCATCGGAATACGTTCCTGCTCCGCCTTCTCCAAAACAATAATTGGAATCTTCATTTACGACATGATCCACATTGATGGCTTTTAAATCACGACGACGGCCACGAACATCTTTTCCGCGTTCGATGACTATTGGTTTTAAACCTAAATCAATTAATTGCAAGGCAGCAAATAATCCGGCAGGACCAGCACCAATAATTATTATTTCTCGAGAATTTGAGACATTTTTATAATTGGGAAGTTCTATTTTTTGTTCAGCAAGACTATCATCTTTTAAAAAAACAGCAACTTTAAGATTGAATTTTATTTCTTTTTGACGAGCATCAATAGAACGTTTTAAGATGACAACTTTTTGAATTTCTTTAGTAGAAACTTGACAAAGTTTTGCCACGTGTTCATTCAATAACAACTCATTGGTAGCAATTTCGGGTGAAACCTGAAGTTGAAGTTCTTGTGGCATTTGAATTGAATTTGGGCAAAAGTAAGAATTTGAAAATTGTTATTGTAATTTTGTATCTGAACAACTCATAAAGTAATGTCGAGACAAATAAAATTAATTTGGGATTTTCGTGGAGAAGCTTCATCCAAAACAGCTGAACATCATGAACTTCATTTGAAGGAATATATCCTTCGTGAAAAATTAGCAATTCATATTACAGGTTTTCAAATTAAAAACGACCTACACGCAATTGCTTTTATGGTGGTAACGGATGAAAATATGATTCAAGTTCGTGATGCTTTAAAACCGCATCGAGGGGAATTGTATGTTGAGTAAATATGCCTACAAATAACTCAACCACCATTTTTCTTTATGGGCTTGTTTATAAGCATCAAATTTTTTACATAAAGGATAAAGTAGCAGAATAACTCCAATCCAAACACAATAAACCACCCAAAGAGGAAAACCATAACCTTTCAAAACTTCGACTCTGATAATAAATATTGGTAATACCAATGCTTTCCAACCAAATCCAGTAAAATAAGCGGCAAAAACTGCCACTACATGAATGAGATAAAGATGTATTATGTAATAAAAAAATGGAACCCTTCCGAATACACAAAAGAAGTTGACTACTTTACCTCGCAATTTTTCTGCATTGGCCAAAAAAAGAAATGCTACTCCCAGAGTCATCAATAAATAGTCTAAAGATGGAGGGTATTTAGAAGGATTCAAAAACGAAATCAAATCTTTTGATAATGAACCGTAATCTTTAAAGAGATTTGAGTCTCCATAAACATTGCTCAACCTTAAAATTACAAAGGCAATTAGTGCTACAATTCCTATGGTATTAAGAAGCTTTCTCCTTTTTTCTGCATCAAATGCTTTATCATAAAAAGCACCAAAATAATATCCCAATGCCATTACAGCTATCCATGGGATTATAGGGTAAGCAACTAGAAATTTAACACCATTGGTTAGTTTAAAAAACTTAAATTCGTGAAGTATCGCCCACAACACATTACCGTTATAATGAACGGTATCTAAAAGGTTGTGACCAATAATTAAAAGTAAACTAAATCCCAAAATAAAGTTGCGAGGAAGATTTACCAATGTTGCTAAAACCATCATACTGATTCCCAACGACCAAATTGTAAGCAATCCGGGACTTCTAAAATAAACATCAAAATACCAGGCAAAATTTACAATAGTCATTTCGATAAATACCAACCAAAGCCCGCGTTTAAACAGAAAACTGGATAATTCGGATTTAGATTTTCGCTTCCCAATCATAAAAGCGGAAAGCCCTGCCAAAAAGCTAAAAGCGGGAGCACAAAAATGAGTAAAAAATCGTGTAAAAAAAATGGGTAATGTACTTTGTGCGGGATCAGCGGGATCAAAAAAAAAAGCCGAATAATGAAAATAATCTCTTATATGATCGAGTGCCATGATTACCATAACCAAACCTTTTAAAAGATCAATGGATTGGATTCTTGGATTTGTGAGTGCCGTCATGTTGCTTTTAGTTAAAAGTTCATTCCCTGCAAGTTAGAAAAAAACTTACAGGGATAAACTTATTTTATTTAGTTACTAAACACTTGTGTAAAAATCGGTTACTGGTGTGCTTATAACTCCAGAATTAGTCATTATTTTTTGAAGTTCAGGCGATTTCAATCGTGCTTTTACTTTTTCTAAATCGCTTATGGCAAAAGTTAGATAAATCATATTTGAGTCTTCTATACTTCGAGCAATGGCTCTATCAATAAAACCGTGTTCTACCCTTGTTTTTGAACCTTCGGCATCATATACTTTTAACCAAGCATCAAAATCTTTTACTTTAAATGCGATTCTAACTCTGCCTTTCATCTCGGCTGGCGATTCTGCAAATCGTACCACATTGGAGTAAATAATTTCAGGTTTACCAATTACACCTAATTTTTGCATCACATTTTTTAGCTTTGGACTTGTGGCAAAATCTTTAGCTTTTTGCATATCGGTAACGTTTAGGAAAATATAAACTTTATTTGGATTGTCCATTCCTCTTGCCAAAGCTCTCAAGGTCAAGCCACTTGCTACTCGGTTGGGTTCGTCTTCATCAAATCCTTTTTTCCAAACATCATAATTTTTAACGGTGTGGGTAACTGCCATAATTTGAAAAGGTTCAAAAGACGGAGTTGCTTCTGCTGCTGGTTTTGCTGGAGTTTCCACAACGGCTGGTTGTAGTGTTGCTTCTTTTGCAACTTCTTTTTTACAAGATGTAAATGTGAACATTGTTACAGCGATGATTGTTTTGAAAATTATTTTCATTTTTGTAAAATTTATTAGTTGTTATTTTTTGTTTATTTATACTGCGATAATTTTTATTAATTATTTTGCTATTGCATCTGCGACTTTTTTGGTGTCTAGATATTGCTGAAAAGCAATTGCCTTTCCGTTTTTAACTGTCCAAAGATGTGCAACTTGAGCATCGTAAGTGGCACCATTTTTCTTTAGTTTAGCTTGGTATCGTAAAGTGGCAAATACCTGGTTATCTGACATTTCATGCAGTTGAATATTTACCAGTTTGAAATACTCATAATCGGCTCCAATACGAGCAAAAACGCCATTTAATACAGCTTGCGGTCCATTATACGGATTTCCATCTGCATACTTATTTCCCTCGGCTTCGTTCCACACTACTTTTTCGTCTAAACCTGCAAGAACTTTAGGAATATCACCAACTTCAAAAGCAGTATAAAGGCTCTGAATTGTTTTAACGTTATTTTGTCCCATCATATTTATTGTGACAAAAAGCATCAAAACAAAAAAGGTTTTTAATAACTTACTTTGTTTCATTTTTTTAGTTTTAAAATTGATTAGAATTATTTTTAAAGTGAATTATTTTTTACCTTTAGTGAATTTTAACATTCAAAAGCTATTGGTAATTTAAAGTATTTTTATGATTTTAAAAAAAACCTGCAAGATTTCAAAAATTATGCAGGTTTAAAATTATTACTTACTTCGAACTCAAATCTGCTCTGTAAAACAATAGTTCACTCCATTGATCGGTTACATATTCTTTTATATTATCGTTAAAAATTCCCCATGAACCTTTACCGTGTATTTTTTCATAAGTGTCAACAAAAGGTTTTCTAAATCCATCTTCTTTTTCTTTTAATCCTTGTTTGTATCGGCGAACTAAAATATATTGCGGTGCTCCAGAACCATTAGCTTCATAAACCACTACGGTTGAACCATCTGCAGCCCAAGCAGCTTTTAAACTTTTTAGCATGGTAGCAACTCTGTAAGAACAACCCAGTTTTGGATATAAATGAGTAACTTGAATTTTGTCTGAATAGTCGCCAATGGCAACCGTACTCAACGAATCGATATAAACTGAATAAGCATGCGAATTTCTATCGGTTAGATAAATAGTCACATTTTTATGCCAATCGTTGTTATGTTCCACATTTATATCGCCTCGTGCATCTTCTGACTGCCAACTTTTAGGTCCTTCGGAAATTTGGAAACCTCCTGCATCGGGACCCGATTGAATTTGAAATACACGCCATTTTACATCACCGGTATGGTACTTTTGGGAATGAGAAGCTAGCACTTTTTCAAATTCGAGCTGTTTGTCAACTTTTGGAAATACGCGACTAGTGGCAACCACATTTTTGGTTTGGCTTATACCAAGTAGAGGGATGAGCATCAAGATAAGAAATAGAATCTTCAACTTAAATTGTAACAGGTTTTTCATGATTTTGGTTTTATTTGTTAGACCGAATTAAATATTAATTCTACCTCAAAATAAATGATTAACAAGGAAAATGGAGCATGAGTTAGGACGAAACGCATTAAAAAATGTCCGAAGAGTAAGATTAATTTATCGGGGAGAAGGAGATTAGAAAAAAGAGATTAGAAAATAGAAAAAGAATAAAGATTTAAGATATGTTTGTAGCACAAACACTTTTAAATTTTTAAATCGTACTTCTTAATTCGGAAATTACTTTTAAGCAGCTTTTAGTTTAAAATCAAAAATAAGTGTCGTTCCGTTTTGACTTTCTTCGGTCATTTTACCATTAAGTTGCTGTGTAAGCAGTGAAACGAGTTGCCCACCAAAACCAGTTCCGTGCGTAATCCCTGATTTTCCAACACCATTATCGGCAACTTCAAGTCGGAGAATATTATTGTCTCTCTTATGAAGTTTAATAACAATAGAACCTTTTTCGCCTTTCGGGAACGCATATTTAATGCAATTTGTTAGTAGTTCGTTGACGATTAACCCTAACGGAACTGCACTGTCAATATCTAAATAGAGATGATCCATTGCCAATTGCAAATCGATACGCTGATGTGCACCAAAACTATCGAGAATACATTCGCTTAAATTCAAAAAATAATCTTTCATTTCTACCGTGCCAAGGTTGGTTCCTTGATACAGTTTTTGATGTACAATTCCTATAGAATTGACACGATTTTGTCCTTCTATCATAGCATCTTTGGTATGAGAATCCTCAATTTGTGCTGATTGCAAGGTGAGTAAACTAGACACTATTTCGAGATTGTTTTTTACACGATGGTGAATTTCTCGGAGTAATAGCTCATTTTCAACATTTTTTTTATCTAACAAAATATTTTTATTTTCTAAATCATCATTCAAAAGAGCAAGTTGTTTATTACTTTTTTGTTTTACCTTAAAATTCCAATAGAACCAACTAAGTAATAATGCACCAAGAGATAAAACGACAATAAAAATAGTTTGTAAATTTTGCTTTTGAACCAATTTTTTGTCTTGCGCCAAAATGTTTATTTGAAGTTCATTTTCACGCAAACCTCTTTCGTTTTTATTCTTTTCATAAATAATTGATTGATTATAAAATTCTTTGAGATAAAATAACGCATTGGCTAATTCTCCCTTTTGTTGGTAGGCTTTGCCAATGAAGGAAGTCATATCTATAAATCCTCTTTGGTTTTTTAATAACAAATATCCTTCTTGGCTTTTTTTATAATTGTAAATTGCCGAATCATATTTTTTTTCTCTCAAATATAAATCGGCTAGAATTCCGTAGGCATAAGGTCGGATTTTATTTTTTTTTATTTTATACCTTTCTAAAATTGCCAAAGCTTTTATTATTTTGTTTTTACCTTCTTGATATTGTTCTTTTGTAATTATTTTTTGTCCTTTAAGCGGATAAGTAACTAAATCTCTTCCGGATACAGCCAAATACCATGCATGATTTTGCGGTCTTTCTATAGATTTTAAAAGTGATTTAATTTTATTGGAATAATAAAAAACGGAATCTTTATTATGCACATCAAAGTAACCAATCATGGAGCGATAAATTGAAAAAAGTTCTAATTCGTTGTTTAATTTTGTGTTTTTTTCATAATAGAAACGACTTTTAGACAAATAAGAATAAGCTAATTTTTGTTCTTCTTCAAGTTGAAATCTCTCATAAAAAATACCTTTATCTTTAATTACTTTTGCCGATAAATCAGGTTTTATAAAATCTTCGGCAAGAAGTAATGCTTTTGAAAAAAGTTGTAATGCGGTTTTATTTTCTCCCAATTCCTCTTTTATGAATGCCCAGTTTACTAAAAAATTATATTCTAGTAGTTTATTTTGCTTGTTTTTTGGAATCTTATTTATATGAAACCAACCTGCAGATGCCAATGAATCCAAACTAAAAAAGGAGTCATACACCTGTGATATATCATTTCGATGCCAATAAAGAAATCCTAATTCTTCGTGATGCAAAGATGAATTAACTTTGAGCAAAGCAGTTGCTTTTTCGAAATAATACTTGCTGCTATCCTGATTGTATTGAGGCATATCTAGAAACCTTAAAGCCTTTTTTTGATAATTTTGACTAATTTCTAATACCTTGGCATTAGATAATTTTTTGTTTAAACTGTTTTGTGTATGTCCTTTACTATAAATTAGAAGTGAAATTAAAAATATTATTTTTTTCATAGTAAAAGGTTGAAAAACTATATTTTTTGGATATGTTGCAACAATTGTTTCTTTAAATCCGCACTTATTGGGATTGCCTTTTTTGCGATAACTACATGACTAGCGGCTATTTCATCTATATGCGAAAGGTTGACGATGAACGAACGATGAATTCGCAACAGACTGTTATTGGTCAGTTTTTCTTCTAAATCTTTCAAAGTACCAACTAGCAAATGTTCTTTTTCTTTGCAATGAATTTTGCAATAGTTCCGTTCTGCTTCGATATAAAGAATATCATTGATGCAAACTTTCACCATTTTGTCATGACTACGTACAAAGATGCAATCGCTCAATATAAATGGCGTTTCTGTTTCTAAAGTTATATTTTTTGCTAATGCCATTTCCTCTTTAAGTCGCAATACGGTTAGTTCTATCGCTCGTTGTAAATCTAATTTCTTAAATGGTTTTGAAATAAACGCATAAGGATTGACAGCTTTAGCCCTGTCGAAATGAGCTGCATCGGAATTTGCTGTTAAAAATATGCTAGGTAATTTGTATTCATTTTGAATTAAATGTGCTACTTCTATTCCGTCTAGAGTACTTTTTAAATTAATATCAAGCAAGATAACATCAGGTAATTGAAGGCGAATAAAAGGCAAAACTTCTTCAGCTTTGGTAATAATTCCTGTAACATTATAGCCTAAATGAGTAAGTTGTAGCGAAATGTTCGCAGCAATTATCATCTCGTCTTCTACAATAAGAATTTGTATTGGTTTTTCCATAGACAAATACATTTAAAAAAGTATTTTAAGTTTAAAAAACATTAAAAACCCCTTTTATACTTTTTATCAATGAAGCACGATTATAAAATTTTAATTGGCTACTTCACTAATAAAGTTTATCCTCATGAGTCTTAATTCTTCAATATCGTAATCACCATCAAACTCTTTTAGTGCTTTTTCGATATTGTCGGTTTCAGAATCCATGAAATAATCGTGAATTTCTTCTTGTTGCTCATCATCAAGAATTTCATTGACCCAATATTTAATATTTAATTTAGTTCCCGAATATACAATCTGCTCCATTTCCTTGAGCAAATCATCCATTTTCATGCCTTTGGCTTTAGCAATATCTTCTAAAGATAATTTTCGGTCAATATTTTGAATGATGTAAAGTTTATTTGCCGAATTAGCACCTGTTGATTTTACAACCAAATCATCAGGACGTGTAATATCATTGTCATTAACATATCGGGCAATCAATTCAATAAAAGCATTGCCATATTTTTTTGCTTTTCCTTCTCCCACTCCATGAATATTTGTCAATTCATCAATGGTGATAGGATATTTCAAAGCCATATCTTCGAGGGAGGGATCTTGAAAAACTACAAAAGGCGGTAGACCAAGTTTTTTGGCTTCTTTTTTTCGTAAATCTCTTAACATGGTCATCAATGCTTCATCAGCAACTCCTGAAGATTTCGCAGCAGATACTATCGCATCGTCTTCGGCTTCGTTATATTCATGATCTTCAGACATCATGAAAGATTTAGGGTTTTTAATAAACTCATGACCTTTATCCGAAACTTTTAAAATACCATAGGTTTCTATATCTTTATTCAAAAGTCCATCTACTAAAACTTGACGAATTAATGCCATCCAGTAACGCTCCTCAAAATCAGTACCGCATCCAAAGAAAGGTTGCGTATCTGTTCTATGCGCTTTTATAGTAGCATTGACTCTTCCTATTAAAGTGTAGACTATTTCTTTTGATTTGTATAAATATTTAGTATCTCGAACTACTTCAAGCAATATTTTTACTTCATCTTTGGCTTCAACTTTTACTTTTGGATTTCGAACATTATCATCCATATCGCCGCCTTCTCCTGTTTCGCTATCAAATTCTTCTCCAAAATAATGCAATAGAAATTTACGTCTTGATATCGATGTTTCGGCGTAAGCAACGACTTCTTGTAATAAAGCGAAACCAATTTCTTGTTCAGCAACAGGTTTTCCCGACATGAATTTTTCCAGTTTTTCTATATCTTTATAGGAATAGTAAGCTAAACAATAACCTTCGCCGCCGTCTCGACCAGCACGCCCTGTTTCCTGATAATAACTTTCGAGGGATTTTGGTATATCGTGATGAATAACAAAGCGAACATCGGGCTTGTCAATCCCCATTCCAAATGCAATTGTTGCAACAACCACATTTACATCTTCCATAAGAAACATATCCTGATGTTTGGCTCTAGTTTTAGCATCTAAACCAGCATGATACGGTACAGCACTAATGCCGTTTACTTGCAAAACTTCTGCAATTTCTTCGACTTTTTTTCGGCTCAAGCAATATATAATTCCTGATTTACCTTTATGCTGTTTGATGAAACGAATAATATCCGATTCTATATTTTTAGTCTTTGTTCGAACTTCGTAAAATAAATTTGGCCGATTGAAAGAAGCTTTGAAAGTAGTAGCATCAGACATGTCCAAGTTTTTTAGAATATCTTCTTGAACTTTTGGAGTGGCGGTTGCTGTTAAACCTATAACGGGAACATCGCCTATCAATTTGATAATGGCTTTTAAATTTCTGTATTCAGGTCTAAAATCATGTCCCCATTCAGAAATACAGTGAGCTTCATCAATAGCTACAAAAGAAATAGGTACGCTTTGCAAAAACTCTACATATTCTTCTTTGGTCAAGGATTCTGGTGCTACATATAACAATTTAGTAATTCCAGAAGATATGTCTTTTTTTACTTGATTGATTTCAGTTTTTGTCAAGGAGGAGTTCAATACATGTGCAATGCCATTTTCTGAAGATAAACTTCTAATAGCATCTACTTGATTTTTCATCAATGCAATTAAGGGCGAAACTACAATTGCAGTTCCATTCTGAATTAAGGCTGGCAATTGATAACACAATGATTTACCTCCACCGGTGGGCATTATGACAAATGTATTATTTTGAGTGATAATACTTTTTATGACTTGTTCTTGTAATCCTTTAAATTGGTTAAAACCAAAATACTTTTTTAATTCTTTATGAATGTCAATTTCGTTTAAATTCATTCTTGGTTAATGGTATTTTTACATAAATTTGCAAACATAAAGATACGATTTTCTTTTACACACACAAATTTTATATTAATACAATTTTGATAAATAACGATATCCTTTTAGCTTCGGCTAAAAAAACTATTTTGTCTGAAAGTAAATCTATCGCAAATCTAATTGCATTTTTAGATGATAACTTCGCCAAAACAGTAGAAATCATCCACAATTCTACAGGTCGTTTAGTTGTTACCGGCATTGGTAAAAGTGCTATTATTGCTCAAAAAATAGTGGCTACTTTAAATTCTACAGGTACTCCTTCACTATTTTTGCACGCTTCAGAAGCAATTCATGGCGATTTGGGCATGGTTCAAGCCGGCGATATTATAATTTGTATATCCAAAAGTGGCAATAGTCCAGAAATTAAAGTGTTGATTCCTTTATTAAAGCGATTTGGAAATAAACTCATAGCAATAACCGGAAATGTAACATCGTTTCTGGGGAAAGAAGCAGATTATGTTTTGAATACCTATGTTGAAAATGAAGCTTGTCCTATCAATTTGGCACCTACAAATAGCACTACTGCGCAGTTGGTAATGGGAGATGCTATTGCTGTTTGTTTGATGGAAATGAAAAACTTTACCGCAGAAGATTTTGCCAAATTTCATCCTGGTGGTGCATTGGGGAAAAAATTATTACTTCGTGTCGGCGAAATGCTCGATACTACTCACAAACCTTTTGTCGCTTCGAATTCAAATATTAAAACCGTTATTGTTGAAATCTCTGAAAAAAGATTAGGTGTTACCGCCGTAGTAGACAATGATAAAGTGATAGGAGTTATAACCGATGGTGACATAAGAAGAATGCTGAATAAAACCGAAAATTTTTCAGGATTAACCGCCCAAGACATTATGACAATACATCCTAAAACCATAGCCTCAACAGCATTAGTAAGTGATGCACTGGATATACTTGAAAATTTCTCAATAACACAATTAATGGTTGTTGATGAAGGTTCCTATAAAGGCGTACTACATTTACATGACATTTTAAAAGAAGGTATCATCTAATGGCAAAAAAGGAGTTTAAAGAAATGTCGTTTCTAGGTCATCTTGAAGAATTGAGATGGTTGCTGGTAAGAAGTTCGGCGGCGGTAGTAATTATGGCGGTAGTGTCCTATTTCTTTGCCGATTATATTTTTACTGAATTGATTTTTGGTCCAACAAATCCAAGTTTTATTACCTACCGCTTATTTTGTGAAGCTTCTCATTATATTGGTTTTGCGGATAGTATTTGCATCACTGAACTCAACTTTATCATTCAAAATACAGAAATGGAAGGCCAAGTAAATATATTTTGCTGGGTTTGTATAACTGCAGGATTTATTTTGGCTTTTCCATATATACTCTGGGAATTTTGGAAATTTATAAGTCCCGCTTTATATGAAAAAGAACGAAAAGGCGCAAAACTTTTTATTTTTTTAGCTTCTATTTTATTCTTCCTTGGTGTTCTCTTTGGTTATTATGTCATTGTGCCTATGTCCGTCAATTTCTTGGCAACCTTTAGTATTAGTACTATTGTTAAGAATCAGTTTAGTGTTGATTCTTACGTTAGCATGGTCAAAACAGCTGTCATTGCCAGTGGATTGTTTTTTGAATTACCCATAATTATTTATTTTTTGACTAAATTAGGATTAGTAACACCTAATTTCTTGAGAAAATATAGAAAATATGCCGTTGTAATTGTCCTAATTGTTGCCGCAATTGTAACACCTCCAGATGTTGTAAGTCAGATTACAGTAGCCATACCAATGCTTTTAATATATGAAGCTAGTATTTGGATTTCTGTTTTTGTAGAAAAAAATAAAAAAAGAGATGAACAAACTAGTTGAATCATTTGATTTTTTATTTCAATAAGTAAAAGTTTTCACTTATTAAATTTTTAAAATGCATTACACTGTAAATCCATTGATTTATTTGTTTATTTTACTAATAATTTGTTTTTACAACAAATATAATTTGAGTTAATAGTCGTAATTATATCATTTACTAATTACCTAATTGTATAATTGAATTATGAAATTAAGAGCCGAAAATTTAGTTAAAACCTATAAAGGACGAAGTGTCGTAAAAGGCATTTCTGTAGAAGTAAACCAGGGCGAAATCGTAGGCTTACTAGGTCCAAATGGTGCCGGAAAAACAACCTCTTTTTACATGATTGTAGGTTTGGTTAAACCAAATTCGGGTAAAATTTTTCTAGATGGTTTAGACATTACCGATTATCCCATGTACAAACGTGCTCAAAACGGAATAGGATATTTGGCGCAAGAAGCATCGGTTTTTAGAAAATTAAGTATCGAAGATAACATTTTGAGTGTTTTACAATTAACCAAATTGACAAAAAAAGAGCAAGTTGCTAAAATGGAAAGCCTTATTGCCGAATTTGGTTTGGAACATATAAGAACCAATCGTGGCGATTTACTATCGGGTGGCGAACGTCGTAGAACCGAAATAGCAAGAGCATTGGCTACAGATCCCAAATTTATTTTGCTTGATGAACCCTTCGCGGGAGTTGATCCTGTGGCGGTTGAAGACATTCAAAGAATTGTAGCCCAATTGAAAAATAAAAATATCGGCATCTTGATTACAGATCATAACGTTCAAGAAACGTTGGCTATTACAGACAAAACTTATTTGATGTTTGAAGGTGGGATTTTAAAAGCCGGAATTCCAGAAGAGTTAGCTGCAGACGAAATGGTTAGAAAAGTTTATCTAGGGCAAAATTTTGAACTTCGTAAAAAGAAACTGCACTTTTAAAATTAAAATGGAAAAATCGCAAAAAGAACTTGAGGAAAGTTGGCATTCCAGTGCTAAAAATTGGAAGTTTGGTGTTTTTTATTTCAACAAAAATGATAAAAGAGTATTTACGGATTAACAAAATTCAAACTATGGAGCAACAATAAACTTTGCTAACCCAAAATCCTATTTATTTTTATTCTTGTGTTTTTGTTTCTTCTGATTTTTAATTTACATGATAACAACTACTAAAAAAGCTTCCTAAAGTGAAGCTTTTTTTATGAATAAATTACTAATTATCGACAGTAAAACATAAAGTATAATAATAAACGGAACTGCTACTATCTTAAGGAAAATCAGCAGCAGCATAGCGATTGCCAAGAAGAAAATCTGTAGTTTGTATTTGGCAAAGCTGAAATCTTTAATCTTGAGCGAAAACAAAGGAATTTCGGCGTTCATGATATAAACGCTTAAAAATGTTATTCCAATTAATACCCATTGATTATCGAACAATGCTAAATTAATTAGTGGTAAACTTGCTATAAAAAGAGCATTTGCAGGCGTTGGCAAACCAATGAAGTTATCGGATTGTCTTTCATCAATATTAAATTTAGCCAAGCGATAACAAGCTCCAAGTGTAATTATAAAACCCAAAAAAGGAATGTAAAAAACAATGTTAGAATTAAACTTATTAAAAGTATTTATTTGCTCTAAAAAATTGATTTCATATAACATTTTATACATCACATAACCAGGAACAACGCCACTCGTAACCATG
Source organism: Flavobacterium sp. (assembly GCF_025352015.1). Taxonomy (GTDB): domain Bacteria; phylum Bacteroidota; class Bacteroidia; order Flavobacteriales; family Flavobacteriaceae; genus Flavobacterium. The sequence goes on along the minus strand of NZ_JANXUG010000106.1, from coordinate 8,630 downwards.
TCAGCCAAAGAATCCAACTGCACTCCTAAAGCTCCAGTTACATTAAATTTACGGGCAAAAAAACCATCAAAAAAATCGAATAATATTCCAAGACAGACAAAGTAAAACGCCATTTCGTAATTAGAACTTGCTACAAAAACTAAAGCCACGCAACCACTTAATAAATTTAACATCGTAAACAAATTAGGAATCTGTGCTTTAATGTTCATTTGAATAAAGTTTTTTTTAGGTCTGGGCAAATTTAATACAATAAGTTAAGCCTTTCTGCGTTTTGTAATAGAGTTTTTTATTTGATATTTGTAAAAATAAAATTGCCTTGAAAAAAACGATTCTTATTTTACTGCTTTTTATCAGTCTAGTAATTCATGCACAAGCCGTTAGAAAATATTCTAATGAGTTTATGAATATAGGAGTTGATGCAGCAGCGCTGGGAATGTCGAATGCTGTGACCGCATTTTCGGGTGATGTAAATTCGGGCTATTGGAATCCGGGAGGATTATTAAAAATTCAAGATAGCGAAGTCTCCTTAATGCATGCCAGTTATTTTGCCAATATTGCAAAATATGATTATGCGGCATACGCCAAAAAAATTGATGATAAAAGTGCCTGGGGCGTTTCTTTAATACGCTTTGGCGTAGATGATATTTTAAACACGACACAGCTTATTGATAGCCAAGGAAACATTGATTATAATAGAATAAGTCTTTTTTCGACCGCCGATTATGGTTTTACATTTTCGTATGCACGTCGTCCAACACTAATTGAGGGTTTTCAGTATGGTGTTAATGCTAAAGTTATCAGAAGAGTTATTGGTAAATTTGCTAATTCTTGGGGCTTTGGTTTCGATTTTGGTTTGCAATACGAGCGCAATGATTGGCATTACGGACTGATGCTCCGCGATATTACTACAACTTACAATATTTGGGCAATTGATGAAGAAAAATACAATTCGATAAAAGATGCAGTAGCAGGTCAAAACCAAGCACCTCCTGAAAGTACCGAAATTACTTTGCCCAAAGCACAGTTAGGAATTGCCAAAAAGTTTGATTTTCATTATGATTATACATTACTCGCAGCGATAAATTTGAACATGCAATTTGCGAGGACCAATGATATCTTTGCATCAGCGGCTGTTAGTATAGATCCAGCTTTGGGGTTAGAATTTGGCTATACCGAAATGGTTTTTCTTCGAGCTGGTGTTGGAAATTTTCAAAATGTAGAACAAATAGATGGCACCAAAAAAATTAACTTTCAGCCTAATATAGGTTTAGGATTTAAGTACAAAGGCATTCAAATAGATTATGCATTGACCAATTTAGGCAATCAAAGTGCCGCTTTATATTCTAATATTTTTTCTGTAAAAGTTGATTTAAGTATTTTTAGATAGAAAATTATGCTCAAAAAAACACTATTTTTTTCGTCGCTTTTATTTAGTTTAATTGGATTTTCTCAAATTCCAAAGCTTTCTCAAAATACAAAAATTAGTGTTTTTACTTGTGATAGAGGTGAAGAATTATATTCCACTTTTGGTCACACAGCACTCCGAATTAAAGATTCTGCCAATGCTCTAGATGTAGTTTACAATTATGGTTATTTTGATTTTAGAGTTAAAAATTTCTATTTCAAATTTGTTAAAGGTGATTTACAATATTATATGAATGTAACCTCGTATGAAGATTTTATTCATGAATATCAGGCAGATAAAAGAAAAGTGGTAGAACAAACTTTAAACTTACCCTTAATAAAGAAACAACAACTTTTTGACGCACTGAATTCCTCTTTGCTTTCTAATGAGAAATTTTACACTTATAAATTTATTGATAGAAACTGTACATCCATGATTGTCGATAAAATTAATGGTTTGTTTTCTTTACATAAAATTGAAAAAGTTGATTATAAATCGACAAGTTATAGAACAGTATTGTACCCTTATTTCGAGGATTTCTTTTGGTTCAAATTGGGAATAAATATCATTTTTGGTGCTAAAACAGATGCAGATGCGCAAAAATTATTCTTGCCAGTAGAATTAGAAAACAGTTTAGATAAAGCAACTTTTAATGGTAAAGCATTGGTATCCAAAAAAGAAATCTTGATTTATGGCGATAAAATACAACCTAATTTTTCGTTTCTAAACAGCATTTATTTTATATGGGCTTTGATGCTACTCTTGTTAGTTATCAATAAGCGTTTTCTATTTATTACATATCTTTTTATCGCCGGAATTTTGGGTATTTTTCTTGGTTTAGTTGGGTTTTATTCTGAACATCAAGAACTGCTTTATAATTATAATGCGCTTTTGTTCAATCCTTTTTTTGTGTTGATTCCTTTCGTGAAAAATAATTTCTTAAAAAAATTGAATATTACTTTATTTCTTATGTTAGTAATTTATTTAATAATTATGATTACAAAGCCGCACTTTATTATTATGCTACCGTTCATTATTACCAATTTTTTTATCATGTTTAAAATTAATGGCAATAATCCCGACAAACTATTGACCTCGATAAAGTAAAACGGTACTTAAGGTTTTGAATATGATATTAACATCTAAAAAAATACTTCTGTGTTTGATGTAATACAAATCATATTGCAATTTTATTAAACTATCGTCAATAGTTTCTCCATACGAGTAATTAACTTGTGCCCAACCGGTTAATCCTGGTTTTATAACATGACGCGTTTCATAAAAAGGCATTACTTCAGCAATTTCATTTACAAAAACAGGACGTTCAGGTCTTGGTCCAATAACAGCCATATCGCCTTTTAAAATATTGATAAACTGCGGAAATTCATCAACTCGAGATTTTCTTAATATTTTTCCAAACGGAGTAACTCTGCTATCATTAAGAGTGGCAAAAACAGCACCTTCTTGTTCGGCATTTTTAACCATTGTTCTAAATTTTACAATATTAAAAACCATTCCGTTTTTACCCACTCGTTCTTGTGTGTAAAGTAGTTTTCCTCTGTTAGCTAGAAAATTTCCTATTACAATTAATGGCACTATTATAATTCCAATTATTAGACCCGTTAGAGAAATTATGACTTCAAAAAAACGAACTATGAGCAGATAAAAGTGGTTTTGATTGCTTCTGCTAAAAGGAAAATATCGGTAAAAATCTCGCGATACATATTGCACAGGAATTCTTTGGGTAAGATTTTCATATACCTGTGTATATTCCCTAATTATATATCCGTTTTCTAACAAATGAATTAATTGATTGTATAAACCAACTGTTATCCCATCGGTTTTTTGCGAGGCAATTACAACTTCGGAAATCGAGTTTTTCTTAACAAACTCTTCCAGATTATTAATATCAATATTTTTGATTTTTATACTATCTGTTTTTTTTGTGTTGGCACTATCCGAATTAACAAAACCTAATACGCGATAGTGTGGATCGGCACTTTCAAGTCCGTGAACTAATTCTTTGAGTTGCTCATTATCACAAATTAATATCACTTTTTTAGAAAATCTATTGGAAGCAAAAAATCGCAAATAAATCATTCTCCAGCTAAATAATGCCAAAAAAATTGCTATAAAAAAAATGAGTATTTGAATACGATTTGAAGGAAGTACCGGTGTGTATAAAGGGGTTAATAAATATACCAAGACCGTAATTGATGTGGTGAGAATTATACTTTTTATAATTTGGAATTGATTACTTGCAACTTGCAAATTATACATTTCAAAAACAGAGCCGATAAAATTTAAATAAACACCTAAAACTATTGTCCAATAAAAATTGGTTTGAGAAATATTAAAATAATTGAATTTAAAAACGATTCCAACCAAGTACAACGAAAGTAATACAAAAACTACATCAAAAATTCTTAAAAGAATCTTTCTCTCTGAAACTTCAAAATGTATTCCTTTAAACTTATTCATAATGTTTTTAAAAACGTTTTCGTGTACGCAAGTTAAGAAATATAGGCATTAAATTAGTAATTCTGTCCATTGCTTTTTTACTATTTCCCAATCAAAATTCTCTACAGAAGCTTTTCCGTTTTTTGATAAACAATCAGCCAAATTTTGTTCTGTAAAAAGTCTAATAATTTGATTTGTCATATCTTCAACATCGTTGTCATTTACTAACAGTGCGTTTGAATTATGCTTCAATAAATAAGGTATTCCCCCAACATTTGTTGATACGATAGGTATTCCCAATGCCATTGCTTCAATAACACTAATGGGAGTATTATCAAAATGTGTAGTATTTATAAAAACATTACTGTCTTTTGATTTTTCAATCCATTCTTCTTTTGATAGTTTACCCGTCAAAAGTACATCAACGTTATTCATTTTAACATAACGTAATGTTTTTAAATAACTTTCATCTTTTTTCGGTCCAATCATGCAGATTTTCGCTTCGGGGAAAATTCTTTTAACTTTTATAAATACTTTTATTGCCATCAATGGATTATATATATTAGAAAATGATCGTACCCACAGTAAACGTGGAGTGCAAAATGTTTTTTTTATTACAGGATATAACTTTAACTCAATAGAGTTGGGTAAATATTTCAAATTGACATAACCATTTTTTTTAAAAATTTCAAAAAGATAATAAGAAGGTGCAATGTTAATATAGGCATTACAAAAAATCATGTCGGAGAAAAACTTACTTTTAATTATTCTATTTGGCAAGTTCCCGCCATGTAGTGTTGGAATATATTTTAACCCAAGGAGTCTGCACAATTGTGAAATAACAAAAGCATACCAAAAATTTTTTGTGCTGTAAGTATCTATTAAAACATAATCAACTTTATTAGAATATTTAATTGTTTTACACATCATTTCAATCATCCTTGAAACTTTGTTTTCATAAGATGAAGCATAAATAACTTTAAAACCCTCATCTTCCAACAATACTCCTAATGTTTCTATCGAAGTAGAAGTATAACCGTGTTCGGAGAGCTTATTCCCTATGTAAAGAAGAGTCTTCATACATATATACTTTTAATAACGATAATGAATATACAAAAGCTGGTGCAGCTATTCGCATCGCTGCGTGATTAATTGTTAATAACCAAAATAATAAAAAGCTAAACATATATAAATGTTGCCTATTATCAAAAAATAAAAATATGGGTGTAAAAAAAACTATTAAAAGTGCTATTATTCCCATGGTACCGTGTTCCGCCAGTGTTCTAGAAATTTCACTGTGTGATGCTATAATTAGTCCTCCACTTTTTAATTCTCTTACTTCAAGTGCTTTGGCAACTCCTATACCAAAAACTGGGTTGTCAAGAAAATCATCGATTTCACTTGCCCAAATTTCTTCTCTACCGCTTAACTGACTTTCTTTTACTCTTCCTGCTCCATCTTTATTGGCGTATCTTTTGTCAATTAATCCACTAGTTTGATTGGATGTGTACAACCAAGTTATAAAAAAACCAAGTGACATAAAAATGATTAATCGATTAAGATTATATTTTCCTTGGCTTTTTGTTTTTATGTATAAATAAAACAAAAGCACCAAAATCATTACAAATCCTGTCAGCATTCCGCCTCTTGAAAAAGTAACTAACCCTCTGTAAGTAATATTAAAAAGTATAATTAGATTTATGATTAAGAGCAATTTTGTTTTTGATTCAAAAATTAGTCTTGAGAAGAAAACAAACATTCCAATCCCTAATAAAGTGGCTACCTGGTTTGGTCCAAATCCTCCAGAGGTTTCATTATTTGAGCCTGTTCCCGTAAGGATTTCTTTCAAATTTGGTGTGAACAAAATTAAATAAATCGTTGTTGAAAAAATTGGTAATGCTAATGCTAGTAGTATATCATTGATTTGGGAAATTGTAATCTTACGATTAAAACAATATATAGCTGAAATACCCAGGCATACTGGACCTGAAATATTAAAAGAAATTGCTTTTCTAATTTCAGTATCTAAATTCAGGGTATCGGTTGCAACAATTACTCCTGGTATTAGTAGTAGTAAATAAATCCAAAAGGGTATCGCATTTTTAGAAAACCCACTGTAGTACATACCCAATATTAAAAAAAATATTACGCCGTATTTTGAAGTTTCATAAAACAGATTTCCACCTGTCATTCTCAAAAAAACTTCATTACCAACAATGTAGGCCGACACGTATAAGGCCTCATTATGTTTGTTTCCACTTTTCATCACATAGTACAATCCAATTGCAAGACTGGCAATACAATATATTTGTGACAATGGTCTTATAAAATAAATTATAACTCCAATTAAAACATGTAAAATAATTAATGTGATGTATTTTTTTTCTTTCATTTATTTGGTATTTATAAGCCAATTTAAATAAAGGTCAATAACAACTCCTTCAGAATGGTTGCTAATGATGGTTTCAAATAAAGCATTCCCAAATTGAATTCTTAAATCTTCATCCATAATGAATTTTTTAATCCTCTGATGAAACAATTCAACATCATTTACCTCAACAAGAAAACCACTTATTCCATCTTTAAGAATTAAGGGAATTTCCCCAACTTTTGTGGTCACAACTGGCATTTTTGACAATCCATATTCTATAAAAGCAATAGGTAATCCCTCTGATTTAGAAGTTAAAATAGCTATTTGACATTGATTCATAATGTTTACAATATCATTTCTAGAATCATAAACAAAGACATTATTTTGAAGTTTGTTTGATAGAATAGTTTCTTTTACTTTAGTCGAATATTCATCATTGAAATCTTTTCCAACCAAATGAAAAGTCCAATTGGGAAAATCTCCTTTCAATTTTTTAGCGATTTCAATTAAAAAAAAATGATTTTTTTGAGGTCTTAAGTTAGCTAAACATAAAATTCTTTTACCTTCAAGTCCTTTTAAAACTGTTGATGAAACTACATCGTTTTCTAAAGTTGTGAAATTAGGGAGATATAAAACATTTTTACAATTTAATTGTTTAAATGCCCAATTTTCAAGTTGGTAATTGACTACAATTATTCCTTTGAAAAAAAAAGAAGCAATTTTTAAAACAAAAGTTTCTTTTTTTGTTATAAACGCACTCATACCATTATGATCATGCCAAATAATTTTAATTCTAGGTAATAATAATTTTACAAGAAATGAAATAAAATACGAACTACTGTGGGAATGTAATGTATCTATTTTATGCTCAACACAATACTTCGCTAATTTATAAATAGCTACAATATCTATTATTTTATTTTTTTTTAAATATAAATAATTGACTTCCTTTTTTAAACTAACTTTTAGTGCACCTTCTTTTCTAGTGGCAATCAGTCCTGTAAATTCGATTTTGTCAACTAAAGTATTAGCATAATTCACTGCCATTTTTTCTGCCCCACCAACTTCAAGCGAGTCTATTATTTGTACAATTCTCATGCGAGTAATAACTTTTTTATTTCATTTTCAAATAAATCCAAGGTGTATTGTCTTGACCAAACAATGGCTTGATTTACTTTTGCTTTGTACAAATTTTCGTTATCCAAAACGGTTTCTATTTGATGAACATCCTCATTGAGTTTCATTGTTAATAAGATGCCTCTTTTTTCATTATCAAGCATATTTGGCACACACGATACCTTAGTCGCAATCGGCAGGCATCCCCAAAACATTCCTTCGGCTACAGCCTTTGGCCAACCTTCACTTAATGATGGTAAAATTACAAAATGATTTTCGATATAAGCTTTTTTAATTATTTCTTGGTTTTGATTTCCCATTAAATAGATTTTATCGTCAAGCAATTTATCTGCAATATAATTTTTAATTATACTTCTCTCGTATCCATCACCAAAAATGGTTAATTCAACATCTCTATTGTTTTTTAATAATTCTTCTATTAATTTAACTGCATAAAGTGGTTGTTTGCCGTTTGACAAAGTTCCAACAAAAAGAAATTTTATTACTTGGTTAAAATTGAGAGGTACAATATCTTGTTTTTCGTTTTCAAAATAACTTGCGGTAAAAAATGGTTTAATATTTTTAGAGTTTTTTTCCCATTCTCCATACACTAAAACCTGCATGTTTTTAGTTAAAAAACTACTGTTCAAAATCCATTTTTGAAATTTATAACTCAAGGGTTGTTTTGCCTTCAAATCCCAATTTCCAGCATATTTTGCGGTTTTAGTTTTCGAAGGGAAAAAAATTTGGACACAACAACCTAGCAAACCTATATTTCCTGGACAGCGAAGATGAATATGATTCGCTGATTTCATAGCTTTATAGATTTGAAAAAGATTTTTTGGAAAATAATAAAATGCCTTCAAAATTGAACTTAAAGTGATGAAATTGAATGCTCTAATTTCATTAAAATCTATGCTTTTATGAATGTAAACGCTATCAATAGCTGAAATTTGATCCTTACATATTGGTGCTACAACAATTACATTATCTACATATTTCAACCAAATATTCATTTCTTTTACATAAGGTGCATATCCAAAAATATTTTCTTGAATTTTTTGATGAGGAACATGCGTAATTATACAGAATGTCATCTTATTTAGGTAAAAAGTTGATGGGCTATAATTTTTAGAAAATTTACTCTTTTAGAATAGTAATTTGAAATTTTTTATAAAAAAAAACGTATAAAGTACAATTCCACTTATAAAACAAAGATTATATGTTAAAAAACGAATGTTTTCAGAAAAATTGGATAAAAATTTTAATGAAAAATAG
>NZ_JANXUG010000042.1 GCF_025352015.1 Flavobacterium sp. | reverse complement strand
TGGTAAACTATTAAAACAAATAAGTTCCACAGGACAAGGATGGGATGGCACGTACAACGGACATCAAATGCCATCAGACGATTACTGGTTTACTGTTGATTATGTAGAACAAAACCAAACCAAACAATTTAGAGCCCATTTATCATTAAAAAGATAGTTAAAATGAATTTTAGAAAGATTTATTTATTAGCACTCCTATTAATCGCGCAATTTTCGCATTCACAAGAAGGTTTGCCCGTGTATTCGGATTATTTATCAGACAATTATTATTTGCTTCATCCGTCGATGGCTGGCGCAGCTAATTGCGCAAAATTAAGATTAACAGCAAGACAACAATGGTTAGGACAGAAAGATGCGCCTGCATTGCAAACTTTGAGTTTTAATGGAGCATTAGGAGAAAGATCTGGAGGAGGAATTATTATTTATAACGACAGAAACGGTTATCATTCGCAAACTGGAATGAAACTAACTTATGCACATCATATTATGTTTTCTCGTGATGATGTTGATTTAAACCAACTTTCATTTGGTATGAGCGCAGGATTTGTTCAAAGTAATTTGGACGAAAGTACTTTTTATGATAACAATCCAAATTTTGATCCAATAATTTTTGGTTCAATTCAAAAATCAACTTATTTTAATGTTGACATTGGAGCATCGTATAATTTCCTAGATTTTTACGTTCATTTCACGGTTAAAAATGCACTGGCCAGTGAAAGAAAATTATATACCGGTAGTGAGCCTGTAAATCTCAAAAGAGCCATTTTGAATTTAGGTTACACTTTTGGGGATGCCGATAGAATTTTATGGGAGCCATCCTTTATGTTTCAGTTAGTGACTTTAACTCAAGAAAAAACAATTGATTTGAATCTAAAAGCCTACAAAGAGTTGGATTTTGGTAAATTGTGGGGAGGAATATCCTATAGAAGAAGCCTTGATGGCGCGCAATATGTTCAAGGAAATGGTGTTGCAGATCAAAAATTACAATACATAACTCCAATAGTAGGTATAAATTTTAAAAAATACGTTTTCTCTTATACATACTCCCATTTGTTAGGAACAGTCAAATTTGATTCGGGAGGTTTTCATCAAATCACTTTAGGGATAAACTTGTTTTGTAAACCAGAAAAATACCACTGTAATTGTCCAGCAATTAATTAATTCAAATAACTGTCCCGGATTTATCGGGACAATTTTTTTAAACCATGATACTAAAAGCTGTTAACGGTAAAAGCCCGCAGATTCCTAAAGATTGTTTTATTGCCGAAAATGCTACCATTGTTGGTGACGTTGTGATAGGAGAATTATGCAGCGTTTGGTACAATGCTGTTATTCGCGGTGATGTTCATTATATTAAAATCGGGGATAAGGTTAACATCCAAGATGGGGCGATTATACATTGCACGTATCAAAAACATCCAACAGAAATTGGGAATAATGTTTCTATTGGGCATAATGCCATTGTACATGGTTGTAAAATTCATGATAATGTGCTTATTGGAATGGGTGCAATTATCATGGATAATTGTGTTATTGAAAGTAATTCTATTATTGCCGCAGGTGCTGTGGTTACTCAAAATACGGTTGTTGAATCTGGGACAATTTATGCTGGTGTTCCTGCTAAAAAAGTTAAAGATATCAACCAATCCGATTTTGCTGGAGAGATTGAACGAATTTCTAATAATTATATAGTGTATTCCAGTTGGTTTAAGGAAGAATAAAGAAAGCCTTTTGTTTGAAATTAGCCCTAATGGAAGTGTAAATCCTGTTATTGCTTTGAAAAAATGTTACCTTGAAACGGCTAGTTGAATGGCAATAACAGATTGCAACGAACAGTAGGAACTATATTTAAACGATTTCTAAAGTTTGGCTCTTAAAAATCTTTGACAACTACGGAATATTTATTTTTTAAAATATTCTCCAAAACTTTTGGATTTGAGTTGGTATAAAAAAGTGTTTTGCCTTTATTTGGCTGCGTATTTAATCCTAAAGAATCTTGTAAAATCTTTTTTGTTTGCCGGGCAACAGCTTCGCCCGAGTCTATTATTTGAATCGTATTGGGAAGAATTTTTTTTATTTGTGGAATCAAGTAGGGATAATGGCTGCAGCCCAACACCAAATAATCAATATTAGCGTTGATCATGGGTTGTAAATAGCGATGCAGAAGTGCATTGATTTCGGGTGAATTGATTTCGCCATTTTCGATTAATGGGACGAGACCATGACCAATTTGTTCTATAATTTTTGTGTCTTGAAATTTTTCGGTTGTTTGATAAAATAAGTCGCTGTTTAGCGTTCCTTTTGTGGCAAGAATTCCGATGATGTGTTTTTTAGAATGCAAAGCTGCGGGTTTGATTGCGGGTTCGATGCCAATAAATGGAACATCGTATTTGGCTCTTAATTCTTTAATTGCATTGGTCGTTGCGGTATTGCAAGCAACAACTATGATTTTGCAATTTTGGTTAAGAAGATATTCGGTATTCTTGATACTAACCAGGATAATTTCCTCTTTAGATTTTTGTCCGTAAGGTGCATTTTTACTGTCAGCAAGGTAAATTGTATCTTCGTTTGGCAGCAAAATGTGAATTTCTGACCAAATAGAAGTCCCTCCAATACCTGAATCAAAAAGTCCTATAGGATTATGGTTGTTCATAAACACAAAAGTAAAAAAACTGCTCAAGTATTTGAACAGTTTTCGTTTAATAGTGTAGAATTTGAATTCGTTTTAGATTAAAACCCTAAATCTTTTTTTACATCTGGGGTTAAATCTGGACCATCTGCCAAGAGTAAATCTGCAACATTTATCACATATTGAAAACCTTTGGCTTTGCCCACTTTTGCGATAGAAGCTTTGATTTTGTCCATCAATGGTTTAACCATATCTGCTTCTTTCTTTTGTAATTCTTTTTGGGCATTGTCTCTGTAATCTTGAATACGTTTTACCAAATCTTGGACTTCTGTTTGACGTGTTGCATTTACAGCATCACCAACTGTGGAAGCTTCTTGGTCGTATTTTTTAATTTTTGCTTGATATTCTTCAGCCATTGTTTTGTATTCTGCATCGTAAGTTCCGCTCAATTTTTCTAATTGTTTCTGCGCATCTATCATTGCTGGCATTTTAGAAATTAGTCCATTTACATCTACATGTGCAGTTTTAGCTTGTGCGCTGATGGTGTAGCTTGTTCCTAAACACAACACTGTAGCTAGTAATAATGATTTCAATCGTTTCATTTTTAAAAAGTATTAATTATTATTTGTTATTGTTATTTTACTCTATTTTTATTTTATCTGCTTTTGCTTTTTTTGCAGCTTCTCTATCTTCTAGCATTTTTTTCTTTTTATCTTCTAAAGCTTTCTTTCTATCTTCAAGAAGTTTTACTCTTGCGGCAGCTTTTGTTTCTTTACTATTGGTTACAGCTGCTGTGTCTTTAATTGTTTTGTTAGTTTCGGGGTTTTTTACACCGCCGGTTGAATTTCCGTTAGCAGGAATCGTGCCAGTTTTTTTTCCGCTCTTGGCGGCAAGTAGTACTGCTCTTCTTCCATCTTTTTCAGCTTTTAAAGCTTCGGCAGCAGCTTTTCTATCAGCAACAGCTTGTTCGCGGGCTTTCTTTTTTTCTTCTAAAGCTTTTTTACGAATATTTAAGGTAGAGTTTTCATCGGTAACATCTTCTTGATATTCTTTTTTAGCTTGATCTTTTAATTGTTTTCTAGAAAGCTGTTCTCTTTTTTCAGCTCTAGTAATTACTCTTATCACCTGATCGCTAATGTCGTGTCTTTTAGCAGCAAAAAGCATTGTCAAGTCTGAAGATTTATCAAAAATATAATCATATTTTTTGGCTTCGGCAATGTCTTGAACCGCTGTAAAAACTTGGTCTTGAATTGGTTTTACCAAAACTGCTTTTTGTGTAATTAAATCACCATTAGGACCAAATTTCTTTTGTTGAAAGTCTAAAAGTTCATCATCTTGAAATTTTATTTCTTCTTCGCGTTCGTCTATAAGTTCTTTGGTTAACAACGCTCTCTCTGTTTTTAAAGCATCTTTTAGTTTAGCAATTTCTACTTTTTTAAGTTCAATATCTTGCTTCCATTTTTGAGCTTTTTGTTCTAATTGACTTTTTGCTTCGCTGTAATCTGGTACATTTTGTAGAATATATTCCATATCAATATAACCTATTTTTACACCTCTTGATTGCGCATTTGTATGAAGCACACAAGATAAAGTTAGAAGTATTATTGCAAAATATTTTTTCATTCGCTTTAAGATTTAGAAATAGTTTCCCAAATATAATTAAAATTGTTGACCAATTATAAAATGTGTTTCCCAGCCATTTGGATTAGTGTAACCTGGTATCGCATCAAAACCTTTTGCAAAGTCAATTCCTAATAATCCAAAAGCAGGCATAAATACTCTCAATCCAAAGCCAGCAGAACGTTGTAATACAAACGGATTATATTCTTTAAAGGTGTCATAGGAAGATCCAGCTTCAAGGAAACTTAATACATAAATTGACGCAGCGGCTTTCAAAGTTAATGGGTATCTTAATTCTAATGAGAATTTGTTGTAAACTGTGGCACCATCTTGTTTAGAGAGTGATTGATTTGGATAACCTCTTAATTGAATCACTTCTCTACCATCTAGCGAAAAGTTTGCTAATCCGTCGCCGCCCAGAAAGAATCTTTCAAAAGGAACTAGTCCTCTGCCGCTATTATAAGCTCCTAAATAGCCAAATTCGCCCAGTGTTCTCATTACTAATTTACCTGCTAATTTGGTATACCAATCGGCTTTGAACTTTACTTTGTAATATTCTAACCAATTAAATTTTTGCTGATCTACTTTTGCTCTATCGGCAGTTGCCAATGTGTAATCTGAACCAACTGTTTGATAAATTCCAGAACCAGTAGCTGTTTCTTTTAGGTAGTCACCAATAGCGGGAATTGCGCCCTCTGCTGTTGGAATGTAAGTTAAACCAGCTCCTGTTCTATACTGGATTTTATAATCTTTTTGATTTTCTAAATCACCATAATTGATTCCATTAAACAATGAATAAGGTAAGGTGAATTTCGCCGAAACACTAAATTCAGATCCCGAAGTCGGGAAAATAGGGTTAACTCCTTTATTATTTCGGGATAAACCAAGAGTATACGCTAGGTTTCGCGAAGCGCCGTTCCCAAATGTGAATAAACCTGTATTGTAATTATTCAAATCATAATACTGAAAACTCACCGAACTAGAAAACACGAAAAAATCATCAGGGATAGTCAATCGTTTCGCAATACCTACGGATAAGGATGTGATATTAAAACTTTTATCCCTATCTACATTGGTTGATCTTCCAGAATAAAGGAACTGTTTACTGTGTGATATAGAGGTTGAAAATTGTATTGGTTTTTTTCCGCCTAGCCAGGGTTCGGAAAAAGACAAGCTGTAAGTTTGAAAAAATGAACTTGCCTGAAGTCGTAAAGATACTTTTTGACCATCACCCATTGGTAAGGGTTTGTACGCATCTTTTTTAAAAAAATTTCTTGCCGAGAAGTTGTTAAATGACAATCCTAATGTTCCTATAAAACCGCCACCACCGTAACCACCTTGGAGTTCAATTTGGCTTGACCCTTTTTCAACTACATTATATTCAATATCAACGGTTCCTGCTGCGGGATCAACATTTTTAAATTTAGGGTCTATTGCTTCTGGATCAAAGAAGCCTAGTTGTCCTATTTCTCTAATAGTTCTAACTAAATCTTCCTTACTGTATTTTTGTCCTGGTTGCGTTCTCAACTCTCGGTAAATTACTCTATCATTGGTTTTGTCATTGCCAACTACTGTTATGTTATTAAAATAAGCTATTGGTCCTTCGGTAATTCTTATTTCAAAATCGATAGTGTCATTGACTGTTTTTACCTCAACGGCGTTGACATTAGAAAACAAATAACCGTTGTTCTGATACAAGTTGGTTAAGTCTTCACCATCAGGTTTTTTCTTATCGGCAATTCTTTTTTCGAGCATCACACCGTTATAAGTATCTCCTTTTTTAATGCCAAGAATTCTGCTCAACAATTGATCGGAATAGACCGAGTTTCCTAAAAATTTGATGTTTCCAAAACGATATTTTCTACCTTCTTCAACCTTAATATTTACAGCTAGTTTGGTTTTTTTGGCATTTAAAAATACAGAATCACTAACAATTCGAGCATCTCTGTATCCTTTTTCTTTGTATTTGTTTACAACAGATGTTAGGTCTTCCTGATATTTTTCTTTAATAAATTTTGATGCCTTTAAAACCCTGATAATATTGATTTGCTTGGTGTTTTTCATGGCACTTCTCAAACTTTTATCCGAGAATTTTTCGTTGCCTTCAAAATTTATTTTAGACACTTTTAATTTATCACCTTTATCAACATTAACAAGCATTTTTACTTGATTTCCTTCGGTTGTATCGGGAATGGTTTTGATAAAAACTTTGGTATTATAATAACCGTCCTTTTTGTACTTGTTTTCGATATAGTTTTTAGTAGTTGTAATCAAATTTTCATTGACAATTTTCCCCTTCGTTAATGCGTTGTCTTTGATAAGGGCTTCCGTTTTTGATTTCTTAACACCTTGAATTTTAACTTCCTTAAGTTTTGGTAATTCTACAATATTTAAATCTAGGTAAATACTATCGGTTACAACTTTTGTCACATAAAAATCAATGTCGCTAAACAGACCAAGTTTTCCCAGTTTTTTTATAGCATTGCTGATTTCTTCACCAGGAACTGTTATGTTTTGACCTTTTTCTAACCCGGCAAAAGTCACAACAGTTTGTTGGTTGTAACTAATTTTTCCATTTACTTTAACATCCGCTAAAATATATTTTTTACCTTGTTCAAAAGGAATTTTTTCTTGGGCTTGTAATTGAAAAATATTTCCAAATAATATAACAATTAGAAATACTTTTAATGTTTGAATCTGCACTGAAATTTTATTTAATTTGTTCACTTGTTTTTCCGTATCTGCGTTCTCTTTTTTGATAGCTAATGATGGCTGCATATAAATCATTTTCCTTAAAATCGGGCCACAAAACATCTGTAAAATAAAATTCTGCATAAGCAATTTGCCATAACAAAAAGTTACTCACCCGGTGTTCGCCACTAGTTCTAATCACTAAATCTACATCGGGTAAATTTCGCGTGTAAAGATGCTCATTTATAATTGATTCATCAATAGTGTCTATAGAAATTATATTATTTTTAACTTTCTCACTTATAATTTTCACAGCATTCAGCAATTCTTCCCTAGAGCCATAGCTTAAGGCCAGCGTGAGTGTCATTCTGCTGTTATTTTTTGTTTTTTTTATAACCGATAAAAGTGCTGCTTTGGCTTTGTCAGGAAGCATATCAATGTTTCCGATACAGTTTAAACGGATGTTATTTTTTTCTAAAGTATCTAATTCATTTTTTAATGAATTGACCAGTAATTTCATTAAAATATCAACTTCTAATTTTGGTCTTTTCCAGTTTTCCGTAGAAAAGGCATATAAGGTCAGGTTTTCGATGCCTAGTTTTGCACAGGTTTCTACAGTAATTCTAACTGATTTTGTGCCGTTTTTATGTCCAAATGCTCTTAAAAGACCTTTTTGTTTCGCCCATCTACCATTGCCATCCATAATTATGGCTAGGTGTTTTGGCAAATTGTCTTTATTTATGGTTTCTTGTAAAGTCATTATTTAATTTGAACAATAACATGGTTTTTCTCCAAAGGTGTAAGTAATTGTAAATCCAGAAAAAACATACCAGTCTTTGCTGTTTAAATTACCAAATTTCAAGATTTCTAAATTTTTATTTTTAGGCAAACTTCCATCAAGATTATCTGTGAAAGTATAACGCGCTCCTACTTCAAAACCTACAATAATATTTTTAAAATAGTTGGTTTTTATACCAACAATCATGGGAATAGCAAATGTGCTGCTGGTATAATCTTTTTTTGTTTCCCCGTTAACAACAAATAATTCATCGTATGCAAAATAAGATATTCCCGAAAACACATAAGGCGTTAACTTTCTTTTTAACTCTTCGTGAAGATTAAAATCAAAAAAGTTAAATTCCAGTCCTGCTGAAAATTCTTTTATGTCATTTTTAAACTTATAACCTCGTTGAACTCTTGCCGGATCATCTGAATCTAAATCATTTCCCATAATGGTAGACTGTGTATAGGAAAACCTATAAGAATGTCTTGGGCTTTTATTCCATTTGTACAAAATTCCAAAAGCTAATTTGTTTGGATTAACATAAGTGGTTTTGCCCACATCGCCAATATAGTTGCTTCCGCCCAAGAATACACCTATTTCGTGAATTTGTGCATTTGATATGTTTTGAAAAATTAAACAAATAAATAATACTAAAATCTTTTTCATTAAATTGAAAATAGCGTGCAAATATAATAATTCTCTCTGCTTGTTTAACATGAATTTTGTATTTCTGTTAATTAAAACAAAGCACTGATTATTATTGATGTTACAATGGTTTGTATTCTAAAACGAATTTTTTAGAATTGTAGTATAAAATAGAATATAATTTTTCTAATTTCTCTTGTCTTCACCCCACAGTAACTTGTTACGAAGTGTTTTTAGGAAGGTTTCTTCGAGAATTTCTACCATATTAATCTTGAAAGGGGCTTTTTTAATCACCAACTCGGCATTATTACTAACCGATGTTATTCTGGAATCCAATGAAACTAAATACTGTTCTTCTCTTCCCGAAACTTTGAGTTTTATCTCGGTATTATCAGGGATTACAAGTGGTCTTGCGTTTAGATTATGAGGTGCTATAGGTGTAATAACTAGTCCGTTTACCTCTGGTGTTAAAATAGGTCCGCCACAACTCAAGGAATAACCCGTTGATCCCGTGGGTGTAGCAATGATTAAACCGTCAGCCCAATAGGAATTTAGATATTCGCCGTTTAAATAAGTTTCTATAGTTATCATTGAAGTAATATCTTTTCGGCTTACCGAAACTTCATTCATCGCAAAATTTATAGCGATTTCAGTATTTGCGGGAATGCTTTCCATACTTAATAGTGTTCTCTCTGAAATTGTATATTTTTTTTCCAATACAATTTGAAGAAAAGATTCAATATTTTCTTTTTGCACCTTGGCCAAAAAACCGAGCCGTCCGGCATTTACACCAAGAATAGGAATGCCAGAATCGCGTACAAAAGTAGCAGCTTTAAGAATCGTTCCGTCACCACCTATGCTTATCAGAATGTCAAAACTGCGGTCTAAATCTTTGTGGGAAGCGAAAGTTTTATAGGGTTTGGCAACAATTTTCTCTTCGTATAATATCTTCAAAAAATGCTCCTCAATAACCAATTCTACACTGTTTTTATTGAAAAAAACAAAAATATCCCTGATGATTGGCCGCGTATCGTTCTGATAATATTGTCCGAAAATGGCAACTTTCATTTTACTATTTTTATATGTTTAAATATTTATCTAAATATTCCGAGCGTTCTTTAAGCGTGTTCAAATAGTCGTCTTCTTGATGTTCTGATATGATTTCATAATTATAACGTCTGAAAGATTGAATGATTTCGTTAATACTGCCATGTGTAGTTTTAATAGTCACCTGCACTTTTTCAGCATTGGCTTGAGAAACAAAAACGCCCAAAAGGTTACCGTTGTTGCTTTCCACAATTTGCGTGATTTGGCTCATCGAATAATCTGCAGTGGATTTTTCAACAACAATAATTCCACCAGAATCTTTAAGGAAGGGAGTTTCGTTTAAAAACTTGATTATATCTGTAATTTCGTAATACCCTATGTAATGATTTGTTTCATCCAAAATAGGAACAATGTTGGCATTATTTCTAGCAAAAATTTCTAAAACATCTAGCCAAATCATCGTTGTTCTTACAAAAAAACCTTCTAAAGCATAGCGATAATCCGCAATAGTTTTACTGCGTTCAAAAGTTTCTACATCAACAGACGAAATGCAACCTATATAAATGCCATTATCCAAAACCGGAAAATGAGAATGCGAATCTTCTGCAAAGAAATCTTGAATTTCTGCCACAGAGTTGATACTCAAAAAAGGTTTAAAATCGTTATTAATGTATTCAGAAAGTTGTCTCATCGATACTTTTTTTTAACGACTGCAAAATAATCAAATTTTGGGACATGAGGGCTTGCTTAACTTTGTATTTTTGTAATCATATTTTTAAGATTCAAAATTTACTAAAAATCTCCATGATAAAATTAAGCGTAAACATTAATAAAATAGCCACTTTACGAAATGCTCGGGGTGGTAATGTTCCTAATTTATTGCAGGTTGCAAAAGATATTCAGAAATTTGGCGCACAAGGAATAACCATTCATCCAAGACCAGATGAAAGACACATTCGCTATCAAGATGCCCGTGATTTGAAATCAATTGTTTATACCGAATTCAATATCGAGGGTAATCCAAAACATAATTTTATAGATTTAGTTCTCGAATGCAAACCCACTCAAGTGACTTTGGTGCCCGATGCTATTGGAGCTATTACTTCGTCTGCAGGTTGGGATACAGTCAAAAATAAATCCTATTTAACCGAAGTTATTCAGGAATTTCAACGCAACGGAATTAGAACTTCCATCTTTGTTGATCCTATTTTGGAAATCATTGAAGGCGCCAAAAAAACAGGAACAGAAAGAGTCGAGTTATATACCGAAGCGTTTGCGCATCAATACGGTTTAGGCAATCATAAAGGAATTGAACCGTATACTCAAGCAGCTGTTTTGGCAAATAAATTAGATTTGGGAATAAATGCCGGACACGATTTAAGTTTGGATAATATCAAATTCTTTAAAGAAAATATTCCGGGATTGATGGAAGTTTCTATAGGTCATGCCTTGATTTCAGAAGCATTATATCTTGGTTTGGATAATGTGGTGAACATGTATTTACAAAAATTAAAATAAATTATTGTCCTCTTAAGCGCAGTCGAAGGTCTAATTCCTGAATCAAAATGATTTTACATTCCCGAATAGAAGGCATAGGCAAGCCACTAATTATCATTCACGGATTTCTCGGGATGTCCGATAATTGGAAATCATTGAGTGCTCTTTATGCTGCTGAAGGTTTTCAAGTTCACTTGCTTGATTTAAGAAATCACGGAAAGAGTTTTCATGCTGATGCATTTAATTACAGTGTAATGTCGAATGATATTCTGGATTATTGCCAACATTATAATTTAACAACTATTTCTCTCCTAGGACATTCGATGGGCGGAAAAGTAGCCATGCTTTTTGCTACAACATATCCTGATTTGGTTGAAAAATTAATTGTTGCCGATATAGGTCCGAAATATTATGCGCCACATCATCAAGACATTTTAGCAGGACTAAATGCCGTAGATTTCACCACAAAACCTGACAGAGAACAAGTAGAAGAAATTTTATATCCTTACATTCCTGATTTTGGAACCCGCCAGTTTTTGATGAAAAACTTGTATTGGGTAGCACCAGGACAATTGGCTTTTCGGTTTAACTTGCCTGTTTTTAATTCTAAAATGGAAAACATCGGCGAAGCTTTGCCAACAGAAAATTATTTCAATAAACCAACACTTTTTATTCGGGGCGGAAACTCTCGCTATATTTTAGATGCCGATTTGCCCGAAATCAAAAAGCATTTCACTAACTTTAAATTAGTAACCATTCCCAACGTAGGTCATTGGCTTCATGCCGAAAATCCAAAAGCTTTTTTTGAAGAAACCATTAAATTTTTAAAATAAAACTTTTTTCAAGTTATTAAATTTGTTTAAAGTTTAAAATTATTGCCCAAAACGCGTATCAAAACGCCCTTGAGTTATTCTTATTGTAGAACCCGTAAACGGTTTTTTTTATATTCATCGAGAAAGTACCTAATACGATTTGGTTTGGAATGTCTAATTTTGTTATGTGCAGTTCACCAGTATAAGTATTTAAGTCAGTATATGTTTCTTCACCTGAATTTATATTCAAAAAAAACTTCCGACCTCCATACACTATTGGTTTCAAATTTTTTTAATTGATATGTATTTCCTTGTGTAAATACTATATTATTGGAACCAATGACAATTGCCTTTAAATTTTCAACAGAATCTCTCCCATCAATCTCAAAGTCATACCCACCATTTACGTACTGATAAAAGCAGTTAAAACTAATTGCATTGGGCGCGCAAGTGTTATCTATAAAAGGTATTCCGTCAACATAACAGGCAAATATACCACGCCCAGTTTGTGGGGCTGCGGGCAGGGTTGTGGGGCTATCGCTGAGGCTGCATCCACTTACACAAATAGTGAGAGTCAGCACAAAATAATAAAATATTTTTTTTGTAGTATTCTATCCTAGATTGTTAATAATACTTGTAACCTATCAATTGTAAGAGTAAGATATTCAGTAAAAAAGTGTTTTCTTTTATAATTTAATAGTATGACATTTTAACGCTAGCAATTTTAAAAGTTTAAACCTTTTTAAAGGATAACGTTTTATGTAAAAAAGCCTAGCATGCGGCAGTACTTAAGGTATATTTGTTGCAACACTTATAGTGTGCGACAGTATTCATGGATTACCGCTGTACAAGTGAGCAGGGTTTACTCTTCGAAAAGAGGTTTTTCTTCCTACTTGTTGTCTCCGAGTTTAAATAAATTGTTGTTACTATGTTGTCTCAACCTTGGTTAAGAGGAAAAAGGGGTCATAACAGTTGGATATTTTTTTATCGGTTATTTTTAAAAGATATTCGTAAATTTGTTTAACGAAATTAAATGTTTTTAATATTTATAACTTAAAACTAAAATTAAATGAAACTACTTATCAGAATATTGATTACAACCGTTTTAGTTATGGTAATTGCCCACTTTATGCGGGGCAGCATTACGCTAGTAAACGGATTTGAAACTTCCTTAAAGGTTGCGATTGTACTAGCACTGCTCAACTTTTTTGTAAAACCTATATTAGTTTTATTAACATTGCCTGTAACCTTTATAACGTTAGGTTTATTTTTGCTGGTAATCAATGCTGTAATAATTTTGCTTTGCGCTCATTTTGTCCCTGGTTTTGGTATCCATTCGTTTTGGACTGCCTTAATTTTTAGTATCATCCTCTCACTATCGCAATCAGTGGTTTATCAAATCACGGGTGAGGCAAAATAAAGTAGTTACTATCATTAAAACAAAAACTTGGTTGGGTTGCATAAATGTTATAATTTTGCAATCCAATTTTAGTTGACATAAAAATGAATATTACAATAAACAACGTAGATGCATTAAATGCAGTGGTGACCGTAGAAGTGGCGAAAGCTGATTATGCTGAAAAAGTAGAAAAAGTATTGACAGATTATCGCAAAAATGCAAGTATATCGGGCTTTAGAAAAGGGGCTGTTCCCATGAGTTTAATTCAAAAACAATACGGAAAAGCTGTTTTGTTAGAAGAAGTAAACAAATTATTGCAAGCCAATTTGAACAAATATTTAGTCGAAGAAAAATTAGACATTCTTGGAAATCCGTTGCCCAAAGTAACCGAAGATTTTAATTGGAATCTTGAAAATTTTAAATTTGAATTTGAAGTAGGTCTAGCGCCACATTTCGAAGTTAATTTGGAGCAAAAAAACAATCTGGTTTTCTATAAAATAGTTACTGAAGACAAAACGCTAAACGACCAAATTGCTCGAATTCAAAAACAATACGGAAAACTAATCGCCAAAGACACCGTTGCCGAAAATGATGATGTTTCAGGATTTTTTACAAACCATGAAAAAGGAATCAACAACAGAACCACCATTTCTTTAGATGTATTTGCAGATAAAAATACGGCACAGTCATTTATGGGTAAAAAAGTAGGCGATGTGCTTACCTTTAATACAAAAGGACTCTTTGAAGACAATCACAAACTCATGGATTTTTTAGCCATAAGTCACGACGATGTTCACGATTTGGAAGTAGAAGTTTCTTTTACAATTGATGAAGTAATTGGGCACGAGCCCGCCACTCTCGACCAAGAATTATTTGATAAACTGTTTGGACTGCAAGTCATCACCACTGTAGAGGAACTAAAAGCAAAAATTAAAGAAGATGCCGAACAACAATTTGGGCAACAAGCCAATCAAAAATTCCTAAACGATGTTACGGAGTCTTTAATTGCTACTACAAAATTTGATTTGCCAGCTGCTTTCCTGAAAAAATGGATTCAGAATACCGCTGAAAACCCTATGACAATCGAGCAAGCAGAAGCAGAATACGACAAATCAGAAAATGGTCTTCGCTACCAATTGATTGAAGCCAAAGTAAGCGCAGAAAACAATTTGCAAATCACTTTTGAAGAGTTAAAAGACTTTACATCAGGTGTGATTAGAAAACAAATGGCACAGTTTGGGCAACTAAATCCTACCGATGAAGATATTCAAGGAATTGTGGCACGTGTAATGTCAAATCAAGACGAGGTAAAACGTTTGTCGGAGCAAGTTATGAGCGAAAAATTGCTGAACCTGTTTAAAGACAAAGTAAAAGCAACAACAAAAGAGGTTTCTTATGACGATTTCACCAAAGCAATGTACGGGGAATTAAATCACTAATATTATAATTTGCTATATTTAGCGTCAAAATTATTTGGCGCTTTTTTATTCTGAATTTGTTTACTGCGTCAATTCGCTTTACTCGGGTCAGAACCTTGAAGCCAATCCGGCTATACGTTGCAATCTTTTAATCCTGAACTTGTTTCAGGATTAAAAGGATTTTCACTGCTATCCGGGCTAGGATTTAGGTTTTACCGACACAATGTCACAATAAAAACAAGGCACGAACTTTGACCAATCACAAAATAATTAAATAACTCATAATTCATAACAATACCATGGACTACGGAAAAGACCCAAGAGCTACACTCGAAATGGCAAAGCAGTTTAAAAAATTTGCTACAAAAAAACACGGCGTAAACAGTTTATATTACGATAAAATCGTAGGCAGCATGACACCTTATATTATTGAAGAACGCCAAATGAATGTTTCGCAACTCGACGTGTTCTCCCGTTTGATGATGGATAGAATTATCTTCATGGGGACAGGAGTCGACGATTATATGGCAAACATCATTCAAGCGCAATTATTGTTTTTAGAAAGTGTTGACGCTTCAAAAGACATTCAAATCTACATTAACTCGCCAGGCGGAAGCGTTTATGCAGGATTAGGAATTTATGATACCATGCAATTCATCAAACCAGACGTAGCTACAATTTGCACAGGAATGGCTGCCTCTATGGGTGCCGTTTTATTATGTGCAGGTGCTGCGGGCAAGCGTTCGGCTTTGCCACATTCAAGAGTAATGATTCATCAGCCCTCTGGCGGTTCATCTGGAGTGGCAACCGATATGGAAATCAACTTGAGAGAAATGCTCAAATTAAAAGACGAATTATATCAAATTATAGCCCATCATTCTGGACAAACATTTGACAAAGTTCACAAAGATTCAGAACGTGACTATTGGATGATTGCCGACGAAGCAAAAGAATACGGAATGATTGATGAAGTTTTAAGAAGATAAATATGTCGAAAGTCCAAAGTCAAATGTCGAAAGACTAGATGACTTGTGACTTTATGACTTTAGACAACAAGAATGGCAAAACAAGTTTTAGAATGTTCCTTTTGTGGACGAAAAAAACCAGAAACAAATTTATTAATCGCTGGAATAAATGCGCACGTTTGCGACCGATGTATTGAACAAGCACACGGAATTGTTCAGGAAGAATTGAAGTCGAGCGGAACATCAACTTTAAAATCGAATACCGATTTGATTTTGAAAAAACCAAAAGAAATTCGAGCGTTTTTAGACCAGTATGTTATCGGGCAAGATCAAACCAAAAAAGTAATGTCGGTAGCCGTGTATAATCATTACAAAAGATTGATGCAGTTGCAACACGATGAAGATATTGAAATCGAAAAAAGCAATATCATTATGGTGGGTCAAACTGGAACGGGAAAAACATTGGTTGCCAAAACTATTGCGCGCATGCTTGAAGTTCCGTTGGCAATTGTAGACGCAACAGTTTTGACCGAAGCAGGTTATGTGGGCGAAGATGTAGAAAGTATCTTAACCCGCTTATTGCAAGCCGCCGATTACGATTTGGCGAAAGCCGAAAGAGGGATTGTTTTTATAGACGAGATTGATAAAATTGCTCGTAAAAGTGATAATCCATCCATAACCCGTGATGTTTCGGGCGAAGGCGTGCAACAAGCTTTGTTAAAATTATTAGAAGGAACGGTTGTAAATGTTCCGCCAAAAGGAGGTAGGAAACATCCCGACCAAAAATTCATTGAAGTAAATACCAAAGATATTTTGTTTATTGCCGGTGGTGCTTTTGATGGTATTGAAAGAATTATTTCAAAAAGATTGAATCGTCAAGCGATTGGATATGCTACTTCAAAAAACGCTGATGGCATTGATAAGAATAATTTATTACAATACATTATTCCTAAAGACATCAAGGATTTTGGATTAATTCCCGAAATTATAGGCAGACTTCCGGTGTTAACGCACATGGATCCTCTGGATGCTGAAACTCTCCGCGCTATTTTGACCGAACCAAAAAATGCATTAATCAAACAGTATCAAAAACTGTTTGCTATGGACGATGTTACCTTCACCATTTCAAACGACGCTTTGAATTATATTGTAGAAAAAGCGTTAGAATACAAGCTGGGAGCAAGAGGTTTGCGGTCGCTGTGTGAAGCCATTCTTACCGATGCGATGTATGATTTGCCCAGTTCAGACGAAAAAGAATTACACATCGATGTAGATTATACGCACGATGCGCTAACCAAAAATTTATTAAAAAGATTAGAAATAGCTTCATAAAAAAATCCCACAAGCGAGGGATTTTTTACGTTATATAAGTTTGGGTTACCTGTAAGTTATCGGAAATTTACAAACTAACGCACGATAGGAATCATAGCTATAAATTAAAAATAAGCCTTGCTTAAAAGTGCTTAAACGAGATTTTTTATGTTTATTTTGAAAGTTTAGTTTTAAAATGAGGTTGGGTAAAGGCTATTTCTGGTGGCAAGAGTTAACCCCTCCTAAAATTACTTGACACATTTTGTTATTAATTACTAAATTTTTATGTCAACTAATTTTTAATTTCTAATGTA
>NZ_JANXUG010000082.1 GCF_025352015.1 Flavobacterium sp. | reverse complement strand
TGTTTAATTTTTAGTCAACCTATTTTAGGACGATTCATCGGGAAAGCTAGCTTATAACGGTTCTCGGCTTTGCGAAGTGGCGGATTTTTAGCAGAAATGTTCAATTGGAAAACTGAACTTGAACATTGCACAAACTTTCATAGAAGCACTACATCCGCCATTTTGCAAAACCGATGTTATGCCTTCGCCCTTTATTCTGTCAGCCAATTTAGTGCTTCGGTTGTTATTCCATTATACCAATCTTTTTCATTGTCAGTCGAGTTTGCGAGTTCATTTGAGCGTTCAAAAAATCGTTGTACGTGTCTTGGTTCGGGAACATAACTCGCTTTATGGGAATCTTCAACCATTTTTAGAAATACAGTTAAAGGCAAAGGAACTATTGTAGAAGTTCCACCGTAATAACTGATATTCATTTTATGTAAAGCATAAAAATGAGCAACACAAGCCTCGTTTATATTTGGTGCTATGAATAAGCAGTAAGCAGGTTTGTTAGTTTCTCTTTTTACTTTTGCAAGATGTCTTGTAACTGGTTCTCCTTCTGTTTCATACTGCCGTTGTCCACCTTGCATTGTAACTTCTACGGTTAATCCAAAATCTTCATAATCACAAACAATGTCTGCCATATTTCCTTGTGCGGTTGACATTGGATTTCCGAAGTCGTCAAATTTTAGATTTGCTTTTATGTTTCCTCCGTCAAGCATTGTCATTGCTCGCCACGTATTCCATTCTAACATTAAAGGATTGTCGTAAAGTGAATTGGCAAGTATTTGGTCGAAAGTTGAATTTATGTCGTCAAATAAACGGTAATCTTTGATTGCCTTAACTTGTTCAGTAATAATTTCTTCTTTTCGCTTCTCTAATTCGTCAGCGAAAATATCTTTAAGACTTTGTAGCGTAGAGGTTTTTGAAATTTTGATGTTTGGAAATTCTGCCTTTATTTTTTGTTCAAGCAATTCTCTGTTGTCCGTTAGAAGTGATGGTGCTTCTGCATTACCAAGATAGGAAACATATTGTTTTTCGTTGTCAATAAATTGTGGTTCTCTGTTAGTGTGTTCCAAGAAATAATCTACTTCCTGAATTTTTTCAGGAACAATTGAAACAGATTTTCCAATGTGTGAAATATTAACCAATCCTGTTGCTCTCAAATAACGAACGCAAGCATCTGCATAATCTCGCATATTACTTGCTTTAGTTTTTAGGAATTTCGCAATCGAATCGTCTTTCGTCTGTCTTGTTTTGGTATTGCCAGAAGCAATATCTGTACTATAAATTTGTTGAAGTTCAGCATCTAAATATTCAGCACGAAATTTTTTGTAATTTCCTTTGTCCTGTGCTTTTGCTACTCTAAATTGATTGATTTTTTCGACAATTGTATCAAATTCTCGGTAGTCAACTAATTGTAGTCCAAAAATCATTACTTCGTCAAATTTCAAAGAACCGAAATGGCGAACTAATCTAAAAAGTTCAAGATATGGTTTTACCCAAAAATCAGCTGAATTAGCAGAAGGTTTATGAAAAGGTGATGGAACTTGAAATTTTAAAAGTTGGCGTAAAAATATTTCATCTTTTCGTCTTGAATTTACTAATTCTAAACCAGCAGGCGTTAAAATAATAACTGGAGAAAGCACAACAAAACCGAGCGACTTCGGTGCTCGGTTTATTCTATCTCTTGCACTAAACGCAGGGTCATTCGCTCCTTCGCCATTAAAGAAGTTTTCTTCTTTCAATAGCTCCATAAACGCAAGTTGTGTTTTTGTATTCCATTTTTGTCCCGCAAAATGAGTATTTAATAACTCAATTTCAGGAATCATTTTAGCAGGTGTTCTTGGTGATGTTGTAACGAAAATTACTTTACTGTCTATTCTTGCCATAATTTATTATAGTGCTAATTCTTTTTCAAATTCTAGTTCTGGGAATTGTTTTTTAGCAACGTTACCGTAATTTGAAATTAAAATATGGCTTGCTTCTGATTTAAATCTATTTCTAATATTTACTGCATAAGATTTTCCATATTCGTCAACAATCATATCTCCATACAATTTTTCAGTTAATGGTGTTCTACCAATAACCATTAATGCTTTACATTTAAGTTCTTTAAAATGATTGGCTAACTCAAAGTGATTTTTTTCATTAAATCCGTCTTTGTGCTCAATATTGCCATAGTCGGAAAAAACACAATCATACGGTGGGTCTAAAAACATAAAATCATCTTTATCTGCCATTCTGAATATTTCGGAATAATCAAGATTATAAATTTCAGTATTAGTAAGTAAGTTGCTATGTGCTTTCGTAACCAAAGAAGTGTTTAAGTTAGCATATCTTCCATACGGCACGTTAAATTCTCCTTTTGAATTATATCGAATCATTCCTGAATAAGCTGTTTTATTAATGAAGAAATAAAGCAAAGCTTCCGAATACTTTTTTTCAGTCAAGTCATTGAACATATTTCTTATTTGATAATAAAGAGGTTCGTTTTCATCATCTACACGCTCATCAGGTGTTTTGCTTTTTAGCTCTTCAAACTTTCTACGATTTATCATATAAAGTTTTTCAATTTCCGATAATTCAGTTTTAAGAATTTCAAAATCGTCTTTTACGCCTAAATAAAATGTAATTAGTTTTGAGTTAATGTCGTTAATGATTGCTTTCTTGGGTTCTAAATGAAAGAATAAAGCGCCACCGCCAAAAAACGGTTCAATATATCTTCCGCTAAACTGCGGAATATGTTTAATCAAATGTGGTATTTCTTTTGATTTTCCTCCTCTGTATTTTACAAGTGGTTTCATATCTTGGCAGTTTTTCGTTTATATTCAACAATGCTTTCTGCAACTACATTTAAGATTTGCGTTGCTTCTTCTTCTCCGGCAATAATGTCATAAACTTTGTCTGCTGACCATAAACATATTAACTCTTTTGGGTCAACTTCAAGCAATTCTGCAAGAATGTTCACTTGTTCTCGTTTTGCCCGTCTATCGCCTTTTTCAATCTTACAGTATGTTGCAGTGTCTATTTCTAACACAGACGCTAACTGTCGTTGAGGAATTTGTTTTTCCTCTCGAAGTATTTTTATTCTATTTCCAAAGATTGTTGACATAATTTAGTCTTGACATTATTTGGCAAATATAGTTATTTTTCTTTCGGTCATCTTTTTATTTTAAGCACGGTCGTCTTTTAGGGTGAGGCATAACTTACTTATAGGCGAAACAAACGTTCGTATATACACCCAAAATTGGGTGGATTGGCGAAGGTTTGTTTCGCTTTATTGATTGTAAATGTAATTTTTTTATTTTTACAA
>NZ_JANXUG010000025.1 GCF_025352015.1 Flavobacterium sp. | reverse complement strand
TACATTCTTCTGCCCAATGCATTGGGCTCCAGTATTGGGCAAACCAAAATTTGATTCCCAAAAATAAATTCATCGGTTCTGTAATGCGTATGAAAATCGTCCTGGTCAAAATAAACCAATGGTTTTAGCATGGGAGTTCCCTCGTTAACATATTGCCAAAACATAGTATATAAATAGGGTAGCAATTGATAACGCAGTTCAACAAACTTTCGAGTAATATCAATCACTTCTTCACCAAATGACCACGGTTCTTGTTCACCATGATCGCCAGAAGAATGGGTTCTGCAGAACGGATGAAAAACACCCAGCTGAATCCAACGTGCGTACAATTCGCCCGAAGGTTGCTCTGCAAATCCACCAATATCAGAACCTGTGAATCCCATGCCTGAAATAGACATTCGTTGCATTTGAATGTTGGCAATCCACAAATGTTCCCAAGTAGCTACATTATCTCCTGTCCAAGAGGAAGTGTAACGTTGCGCTCCAGAATACGCCGACCGCGTGATAATAAATGGTCTTTTTGGATAGGAGAAACGTTTCACACCTTCATAAGTTGCTCTCGCCATTTGAGTTCCATAAATGTTGTGCGCTTTGCGGTGACTACAAGGATTTCCATCATAATCATGTCGCACATCATACGGAAAAGTTTTTCCCGGAACGTCCATAACTGCTGGTTCGTTCATATCATTCCAAACACCTTTCACGCCTATTTCCGAAATTAATTCTTTGAATAATCCTGCCCACCATTCTCGAACTTCCGGATTCGTATAATCTGGGAAATTACATTCGCCCGGCCAAACTTTTCCTTTCATAAACGGGCCGTCGGCACGCTTGCAGAAATAGTCATTCTTCAATGCTTCCTGATAAACCCAATAGTCTTTATCAATTTTAATTCCTGGATCAATGATAACCACCGTTTTGAAACCATCTTTGGCTAATTCGGCAACCATTCGTTTAGGTTCCGGGAAATATTCCTTGCTCCAAGTAAAGCAACGAAAACCTTCCATGTAATCAATATCAAGATAAATAGCATCGCACGGAATTTTTAATTCTCTAAATTTTGCGGTAACTTCCTTTACTTTACTTTCGGGATAATAACTCCATTTACATTGATGATAACCAAGTGTCCACATGGGCGGAAGCTCTGGTTTTCCTGTCAAATGTGTGTAGGTAGTAACCACATCACTCATTTTTGGACCATAAAAAAAGTAATAATTCATTTCGCCTCCTTCAGCCCAAAAGCTGGTTACATTTCGTTTTTCATGACAAAAATCAAAAAAAGTTCTGAACGTATTGTCAAAGAAAACGCCATACGCTTTATGATGGTGCAACCCAATGTAAAAAGGCACTACTTTGTACAAAGGTTCCTGGTCTTTGTGAAAAGCATATTGGTCGGTTGCCCAATTTTCTAATCGTTTTCCTTTAAGATTTAAATGAGTTGCCTTGTCCCCCATTCCATAAAAACTTTCGCCGTCTTTAGAAGCTTTACTCATTTTTACAATATTGCCGCCGTGCTCATAGCTTTCTTCCCAGTGAAAACCTATTTCGTCTTCAAGAATGGTGAAACCATCAATATCGTGAATCGAAATTTTTAAGTTTTTCTTATTGATTTTACAAAATACTTTGCTCGTTTTTATCAGATAATATTGTTGCTCTTCAATAACTTCTAATTGGTTGTACCCATGCGATTGTGTTTTATCTATGGCGTATGAAAAGTCGTTGCTAAAGTAACCTTTGGTAGTATATCTAAATCGGATTAAACTATCACGAAGGATGGTTACTTTCAGAATTACGTTGTTGTCAGTAGTAAAATAGATGCTATCTACATCTTGTTTGAAACTTACTATTTTTGAAGGAAATTGATCACCTTTGTGATCTAACTCTTGATTGGTAATCATTTGAATTTTTTTAAATCGATTGTCAAATCTACAAAGATGACCTCGATAATTTTACATCTTAAAGTAGTAATTTTTAACTACAACGTTTGCGAATAGTGATAAATAAGCAAGAAGTTAACGTTCATTGAATGAATGTTAACTTCTTGGGCAAAAAAAAATGCTTTTAAGTTATTTTATAAACCGAAACTCCTAAAGGCGGTAAAACCAATTCTGCTGAATAGTCTTTGTAGTTCCATGGCGTTTTGTCAATTTTGATAGGTTTGCTCATCACCACACCGCTTCCGCCATACTCTACACTGTCTGAATTGAAGATTTGTGTTAGTTTTCCTTTCATTGGTAAACCAATTCTATAATTATTACGAACTACAGGGGTGAAATTACAAACCACAATCAAACTTTCATTTTCATTATTTCCTTTACGGATGTAGCTCAAGACAGCGTTTTCACTATCGGAATAATTTATCCATTCAAAACCCTCAACATGGAACTGTTTTTCATACAAAGCTGGATTGTTTTTATATAAAGCATTCAAATCGGTGATGCATTTTCTGATGCCGTCATGATATCCAAACTGTAATAAATGCCAATCTAAACTTCCTTCAAAATTCCACTCGCTGCTTTGCCCAAATTCGGCACCTTGAAACAATAATTTTCCTCCCGGATGTGTAAACATATAACCATACAATAACCGAAGATTAGCAAATTTTTGCCATTCATCGCCGGGCATTCTCCCAAGAATGGAGTGTTTGCCATATACCACTTCATCATGCGATAAGGGCAGCATAAAGTTTTCGGTAAACGCGTAGGTCATGGAAAACGTTAAATCGTTTTGATGAAAACGACGGTAAATAGGTTCTTTTTTGAAATATTGTAAGGTGTCATGCATCCAACCCATCATCCATTTCATGCCGAAGCCTAATCCGCCAATAAAAGTTGGTCTGGAAACCATGGGGAAACTGGTGCTTTCTTCGGCTATGGTTTGTACATCTGGGAAATTACTATACACAGCTTCGTTGAAATCTTTCAAGAAACTGATGGTGTCTAGGTTTTCTCTTCCTCCGTAAATGTTTGGTTCCCATTCGCCATCGTTTCTAGAATAGTCTAGGTACAACATTGAAGCAACAGCATCTACACGCAAGCCATCTGCATGATAGTGTTGTAACCAAAAAATGGCATTGCTAATAAGGAATGAGCGCACCTCGTTGCGTCCGTAGTTAAAAACAAGGCTCTTCCAATCGGGGTGATAGCCTTTTCTACGATCAGGATGTTCGTAAAGGTTTGAGCCGTCAAAAAATCCTAGTCCGTGGGCGTCGTCGGGAAAATGTGAGGGTACCCAATCTAGTAGTACCCCTATGCCGGCTTGGTGGAGTTTATCGACCAAAACCATGAAGTCTTGTGGTTTTCCAAAACGAGATGTTGGTGCAAAATAACCAACCAGCTGATACCCCCACGATGGATCGTAGGGATATTCCATAATGGGCATAAACTCTACATGGGTGAATCCTGTTTCTTTGATGTACGCTACCAGTTGGTCTGCCAATTCGAGATAGGTTAAAAACTTGCCTTCGCTATTTCGTCGCCAAGATCCAAGGTGAACTTCGTAAACCGAATACGGTTTGTCTAACCCGTTTTTATCCTTGCGGGTGTCCATCCACTTTTTATCTTTCCATTTGTAATCGAGATCCCATATGATGGAGGCCGTTTGTGGTGGGTGTTCGCAATACAAGGCAAAGGGGTCTGCTTTTTCGGTGATGATGCCGCCGTTATTGGATTGGATTTTGTATTTGTAGGTGGTGCCTTTTTCTACTCCGGGAATAAAACCTTCCCAAATGCCCGAACCATCCCAACGCACGTTGAGTTGGTGTTCGCCTTGTATCCAATAATTAAAGTCGCCTACAACACAAACGGAACGGGCTGATGGAGCCCAAACGGCGAAGTAAACGCCACTAACGCCGTTGACCTCTATAAGGTGAGCGCCGAGTTTTTCGTAGAGTTTGAAATGTTTTCCAGCTTTGAATAGGTCGATGTCGAAATCGGTGAAGAAGGAGTGTGGTTGTACTTGGTTCATTTGGTTAATCATTGCGAGGAACGAGCAATTTCATCCTCTTATTATTATTATTTATATTTTATTTTTTTGCCATGAATGCACGATTTTTTTTTATTCGTTAACAATGCTTTTTGTCACACCGAGCTCATCGGCTATGCCCAACATAAACTAGAGTCGAGATGCGTTTCTCATTAACTTTATTTGCTTGTTTGCCTTTTGACTGCGCTCATGGTGACAAATACTACTATCCTAATTATATTCATAACACAACCCGCTACTCCCTCTCTTTTGGAGAGGGTTGTGGTGAGATCTAATACTTCATGATACTTTGAATTCCTCTCAACGGTATCACCGCCCACCGTGGCCGCGAGTTGAGTTCATAACCCAGTTCGTAAACGGCTTTTTCTAACAGGCAGTATTTGAGCAAGAAATCTATTTCTTTGCGGTAGCCAATGTTGAGATTACCTGCCTGTGCGACCTCGGTATAGGTCTGCAGGAATACGCCCACGAAGTATTTAAACAGGATTTCTCCCGCCTGAAATAAGTCTTTTTGCTCGTACGGATATTTGTCTTTGTTGTTGAATATCGTGGCATAAATCGAATAATGAAAAGAGCGAAACATACCAGCAACATCTTTTAGCGGTGGTTGTTTTACTTTTCGGTCTCGGATGGTGCTTTCGGGTTCACCTTCGAAATCAAGGATGTAAAAATCATCGCCATTAACGAGGACTTGCCCCAGGTGGTAATCGCCGTGTATGCGGATGCGCTCCGATTTCATTTTGGTCCAATCAAAATCCAGAAACAATTTTCTGATTTCTTTTTTGTTATCGAGAAACTGGTTGGCGAGTTCAAGTGCGAGCCCGTCGAGTTTGTGGAGGTTATTTTCGAGGATATTCAATCGGTTTTGAAACTGGTAGGTCAACCTGTTTTTGAGCCAAACGGTGTAGTCTCCGTTGTAGGTTGTGGGGGTGAATGCCGTATCGTGTATGTCGCCACCCAAGGCAATGTGCATTTCTGCGGTGCGCGTGGCTAGGGTGTGAATGCGAAGAAAAATACTTAAGCCTGCCCAATCGATGATTTCGTGTGAGATTTCGTTGATCTTTAGTCGTGTGAATAATTCGATGTCGGGCAGCTTGTTGATTTTGATTTTTTTGGTACTTAAGTTTTCAAAAATACGATCGGTTTCTTCGAGCATAAATTGCCACGCATCTCCTTGATTGGGTACTAATTCTTGCATCATCCCCAAGGTGATGTTGCCCTCCGAAAGGGTGACGCTGATGCTGCCGGTATAGGCGGGTGAACTTTTGAAATTCATTCGATCGGTAAGGAAACGACTGATTTCATAATCGGGATTGGTGCTGGTGTAGATGCGTCTAAAAATTTTTAGAACCAGTGTGTTGTTATAAATGATGGACGTGTTGCTTTGTTCTACGCCCATAAATTTGGAGGTCTTGTATGTTGTTTCTTCAAGCTTTTCGCCTCGATGAAATTTGACTTTGACATCGGCTTTATCGCCAGGGGATACAATCTTATCAAACAGTAATTTTCTGAAATCTTCCTGATGCAGGGCATCAACGAGAAAACCGACTTGACCATTCATTTTTACGGGCGCAATGATAGTGTTGGTATCAAGTTCGTCTTCTGCCATAAATGAAATAGGCATGAAGTAATTTTGAAAAAAAGCTTCCTTAAAATTAACTTCGAGTAAGACCCCATAATAGGTGTTATTTTTAGAGGCCATTTTGAAAAATTCTACGACTTCGATATACTTTAGAGTACTTGCTTTGCCACCATACCAGCGCTTGTTGATGATATACTGTTCTAAAATATCTGACGAGAATACCTTGATGAACTCCTCGTCTTCAAAGGCATGTTTCCAGTCTGTTTTGAAAAGAAAGGGTGTTGAGAAAGTATCTTGATTGTCGTTTTCCATGACTATTTTTTTACTATTACCTTATGGCTTATTTCTTTTTTTTACTTCACAATTTTAAATAAATGGAACGGAAGTGCTGGATATAATTCTACAAAATTCCATTCTTTGTCCCAAATATAACTGTTTCCAGTGATTAATTCGACTACTCTTATAGATTGACCTGGATGAATTCCTAGAGCTTGCAAGGGTAATTGCACCCATGTTTGCTTGGCATAATAAGGATCGATGCTGCAAATCATTAAGGTTTCGTCTAGTTTATCGTCATCGTATTTGTAATACGCCAAAACTTGGTCGTTGTCGGTAGCGCAAAACTGTATATTATTAGTTTGTTGTAACGAACGTTGCTCGTGACGAATTTTATTTAAACGAGAAATGACGGTAATAAGTTTGTTTTGCACAGTCCAATCCCAATTAAAGAATTCATATTTTTCGGAGTTGAAATATTCTTCTTTTCCCGGCATCGCTTCGGAAATCATGTATTCGAAAACTGGTCCATAAATCCCGATGCTAGCACTTAAGGTTGCTGCCAAAAAGTATTTGTGAAGGTACACACTTTCGTTGCCGCTTTGTAAAGCATAGGGTAAAATATCAGGCGTGTTGGGCCAAAAGTTAGGACGAAAAAATTCACTTTGTTCTGTTTTGGTTAATTCCTCTATGTATTCAATAAGCTCGGCTTTGGTATTGCGCCAAGTAAAATAAGTATAAGATTGGGTGAACCCTTGTTTTGCCAATTCGTGCATAATTTTTGGACGCGTAAAAGCTTCGGCTAAAAACAAAACATCGGGATGTTTTTTCTTGATTTCGGCTATTAGCCAACCCCAAAAATAGAATGGTTTTGTATGCGGGTTGTCAACTCTAAACACTTTAATATCGCATTCTTCTACCCAAAATAGCGCAACGTCTAGTAATTCTTTCCATAGGTTCTTCCAATCGCCACTTTCAAAGTAAATCGGTTGAATATCTTGGTATTTCTTTGGTGGATTTTCGGCATATTGCACTGTACCATCGGGACGCCATTTGAACCATTGCGGAAAATCTTTCACATACGGATGATCTGGTGCTGCTTGCAAAGCATAATCCATAGCGACTTCAATGTTTAGTTTTTTCGCTGCTTTGACCAATGATTTAAAATCGTCAATAGTTCCTAATTCTGGATGAGTCGCTTTATGTCCACCATGTTTGGAACCAATTCCCCAAGGCGAGCCAACATCTTCTTTTTCGGCTGTAGTAGCATTATTTTTTCCTTTTCTGTTTAATTCTCCAATAGGATGAATTGGTGGAAAATACAAAGTATCAAAACCCATAGCGGCAACTCTTGGCAAGAGTTTTTCGCAATCTTTAAAAGTTCCGTGTCTTCCTTTTGTTTGCGATGCCGAACGTGGAAAAAATTCATACCATGTACTGAATAATGCTTTTTTTCTATCTACATAAACTTTTAATTCGGCTGAAGCATTCGCTATAGTTTGTGTTGGATAGTGTTTAAAAATATGATGCAATTCTGGCGATAAAGCGGTAACAATCGCTTTATCATAATTTTTTTCATCCTGAAATGCTTTTATGGCTGCAGTCAAATAGGTTTTTTCAGCTGCCGAAACTTCTTTTAAAATCGCCTGACAATATTCGGCACCTTCCAAAAGTTCGGATTTCACTTGCTGATTATCTTCTATTTTTCGTTGCGTTCCATGTTGCCAATTCAACGCATAATCAACCCAACCTTCTACCAAATATGTATAAAATCCTTGTTTTTCAACTTTAAATTCTGCTCGCCATTCATCATTACCGGTTTCATACATTCTAACTTCTTCCCATTTTTTTGCAGACTCGTGTTTAAATTTCACGGTGCATGCTAGTACATCATGACCATCAGAAAAAACATTGGCTGTAACTGTTACTTTTTGACCTACAATTCGTTTGATAAAAAAAGCTCCACCGTCAAGTTGTGGAGAGACATTTTCAATAATTATTCGCGTTTGGTTTTGCATTTTAATTGTAATTTTTGGAAGTGGTAATTTAGATAAAAATATAATAAGTTAAAAATTGCGGTATAATTTTACGGAAATGGCAAAAAAAAGTCACATACCCATTCAATCATTGCAAATTCCTAAAGTAATTATGTAAACTGCTAAATTATTACAAGCTATTTGGTCAAAATTAGCATCTTTTTTTATAGAAAAACTACTTAAAGTGCCTTAAACTTAAAATTATTAAGCGAGTGGAGAGGGATTCGTCCAGATTTTCAGTAAAAACAACTTATGATATTCATAAGAATCTAAAAATAGAAAAAATCATCATTCAAAAATTGGAAAAAATACTCCGTGATAAGTATGTTGTCAAAAAAATATTTAACTTTATCTAAACTTGAAAATACAACTGACATGGCGAATAAAACACCAGGCTGGACAACAGTTCTTAAAACATTAATGGCAAAATATAAAGCCAAAAAGCATCCGTTAGAGTATCAAAATACCTACCAACTTTTGGTAATGGTTATTTTGTCGGCACAAGATTCCGATGCAAATATCAACAAAATTGCTCCCGCTCTTTTTGAAATCTATCCCAACATAGAAAGTTTGGCAGTATCCAATGTGGAGGCTTTAATTCCGCACATATCAAAAGTTAAAAACTTTGAAACTAAAGCCAATTGGCTAATAGAAATTGCAAAAATTATCAAGAAAGATAAAGACATTCCGCTTACTATGGAAGGATTAACTGCATTAAAAGGAGTTGGAAGAAAATCTGCCAATGTCATTATGCGTGAAACAAAACAGCCAGCTCAAGGAATCATTGCCGACCTTCACGTGATAAGAGTGGAACCACGCATCGGAATTATCCCGGAAACCAAAGACGGAAACAAAGTCGAAAAACTATTAATGCAGGCTTTGCCAAAAGAAATTTGGGGTGAAGTCGGCATGGCAATCTCGTTTCTTGGAAGGGAAACATGCCGCCCAACGAACCCAAAACACGAGGAATGTGTTGTAAGTAAGGATTGCGAATATTGCAGGTTGCATAATTAATATTTGCGCGTGTCCCGCAAAAAAAAATGCGGGTCGGGCTCTCCGTTATATCTTTTTACTGTTTTTATTGCACTAAATTTTATAAATCTACTCTCCCTAAAAACAGTAAAAAGGATGCCACTTCCATCCCTCACGCAGTAGCTATAAATAATACCTCTCGCCTTACCTATAAATTATTTTATCTTACCCAGAACTTATCTTGTTCTTTTTGATGCCAACCTTTTCAAACAATAATTCACCCTTACTTGAATACAAGATTCCTTGTTTTATACCTAGTTAATGTTGTCAATTGAACAACCGTGATTATATATACTATCACCCTACTTATTGTACAGCCTCTCATTTTACTAAATTATCTAACTAATATATAAATCGCCTTTGTATTCTCACTAATCTCTTTTACCTGCTCTAAACAAAAAACCCTATCCAAATAAATGAATAGGGTTCTCAAAGAATCTGAAACAAATTCAGATTAAAGAAAGCCT
>NZ_JANXUG010000002.1 GCF_025352015.1 Flavobacterium sp. | reverse complement strand
AGTTGAACCTTCTAAAATAGAGATACTAACGCAAGTTGATGGATTACTATTCAGTGAAAGTTATAAAAAGAGAAAGTATTTTGAAGTTGAAAATTTACAAATCCCATACATTGATTTTGACGATTTAATAAAAAATAAATTAGCATCAGGAAGGTATAAAGATTTAGCTGATATTGAGCAATTGAAAAGACTTAAAAAATGACAATGCCTTTAGACGTCACCATAAAAATCACCGACCGTAACGGACAAATTCACGAAGTGCAGGCACCTACCGATATGAACATGAATATCATGGAACTCATTCGCGTGTATGAACTTGCCGAAGAAGGAACTATTGGAATTTGTGGTGGTATGGCAATGTGTGCCTCGTGTCAATGTTATGTTTTGAATGATTTAATTTCATTGGAAAGGAATCCTGATGAAGAAGCTATGCTTTGGGAAGCCTATCATGTTAAAGATAACAGCCGATTGGGTTGTCAAATTCCAATAACAGCCGCGATAGACGGATTGGAAATAGAAATTGCTCCCGAGCAATAAGAAATGAACCCTAATTATTTGTGGGTCAATCAGCGATTTTGACTCTAGCTTTTGGTAAAATTCGTTCTACAAATTTTGCATACGCTACCTCCGAAGGATGTAAACCATCACTAGCCACCAGCTCGGGGTGAACTAACCCTAATCTTGTAATAGCTGTAATATTAATGAAAGTGATATGATTGGCATTACAATAATTTTCGGCAAAAGCATTATAGCTATCTATCTCCGCTGAAATTGTAGCATTTCCAACTCCAAACGGAGTATAAGCATAATCGGGAATTGAAACCACAATTACATTGTTTTTATCTCCTTGTGCTTTTTGAATGGCTGTGGTTACCAATTCCGGGAATTCCTGCTCATAAACACTAAAGGACACATGTTGATATTGATTGTTTACACCAATTAAAAGGGTAACCAAATCATAATCTGTAGTTGGATTTTCACTAGCAATTGCCGATTTTAAGTTGGTAGTTGTCCAACCTGTAGTTGCAATAATTTTAACCTGAAATGTATCGTTTGTAATTAAATACTTCCCAATGCTGTCTTTCAATTGAACAGGATAACGACAAGTTTCACAAACACTTTCGCCAATGGTATAACTATCGCCAAGAGCAAGGTATTTGTAGTTTTTCGGAGGAATTACTATCGCAGTATCAGTACTGCAACTTTGTAAAAACAAAATGGAAACTATTAGAAATAATAAATGGTTTGTAAACTTCATCTGTTACAAATTTTAGACAATGTTAGTTACGAAAATAAGAAAGTAATGGTTTGCTTCGCCAGTTCGCCTTTCATGCTCGTGGAAAAAAATCACAAGATTCTCAAGTTTGTATAAAAATAAAAATGCTTCTCATTTCTGAAAAGCATTTTATATAAATTTTAGCTATTGTTTAATATTATTTAAAAGCCGGAATTCCAGTAATATCAGCACCAGTGATTAATAAATGAATGTCGTGCGTTCCTTCATACGTAATCACACTTTCTAAATTCATACTATGACGCATAATCGAATATTCACCTGTAATTCCCATTCCACCCAACATTTGACGTGCTTCTCGAGCAATGTGAATGGCCATGTCAACGTTGTTTCTTTTCGCCATCGAGATTTGTGCCGTGGTTGCTTTCCCTTCATTTCGCAAAACACCCAAACGCCAAGTCAACAATTGTGCTTTAGTGATTTCGGTAATCATTTCCGCCAATTTCTTTTGTTGCAATTGAAATGAAGCAATAGGTTTGTCAAACTGAATCCTTTCTTTCGCATATCGCAAAGCGGTATCATAACAATCCATCGCTGCACCGATTGCTCCCCACGCGATTCCGTATCTCGCTGAATCCAAACATTGCATAGGTGCGCCTAACCCTGATTTTCCTGGCAGCAGGTTTTCTTTTGGCACTTTAACATTATCAAAAATCAATTCTCCAGTTGATGATGCACGAAGCGACCATTTATTATGCGTTTCTGGTGTTGTAAAACCAGCCATGCCACGCTCT
Organism: Flavobacterium sp.; assembly: GCF_025352015.1. Lineage (GTDB taxonomy): Bacteria > Bacteroidota > Bacteroidia > Flavobacteriales > Flavobacteriaceae > Flavobacterium. The sequence goes on along the minus strand of NZ_JANXUG010000002.1, from coordinate 27,794 downwards.
ACGATCAATCCGTGAATTCTTCCTTCTTCACTTTTTGCCCAAACCACAGCAACATCTGCAAAAGGCGCGTTTGAAATCCACATTTTAGCACCATTTAATAAATAATGATTGCCCATATCTTTGAAGTTGGTCGTCATACCACTTGGATTTGAACCATAATCAGGTTCGGTCAAACCAAAACAGCCCATGAATTCTCCGGTTGCTAATTTTGGCAAGTATTTTTGGCGTTGTTCTTCAGTTCCAAATTTCCATATCGGATACATTACCAAAGACGATTGTACTGATGAGGTCGAGCGCACGCCAGAGTCTCCTCTTTCAATTTCCTGCATAATCAAACCGTACGAAATTTGGTCTAAACCGGCACCACCATATTCTTGGGGAATGTAGGGGCCAAAGCCACCAATTTCACCCAAACCTTTAATAATTTGTTTCGGAAATTCAGATCGTTGTGCATACTCTTCTATAATAGGAGAAACTTCACGCTTCACCCACGCACGAGCCGAATCACGCACTAATTTGTGTTCTTCTGTCAGTAAATCATCTAAATTGTAGTAATCTGGTGCTTGAAATAAATCTGGTTTCATCTTAAATATCTTTTACGAAAACGTTTGCAAAGCTAAAGAATCTTAAACAAAATTCCCATGAACAATTGTTATAATTTTCAGAAGCTATTTCCAGCTATCCGTTTCAATCTTTTTATTACTTTGTCACATCGAGCGCAGTCGAGATGCCTTCCTTTAAAAGCAATAAAAAGGATTTTCACTACTATCTGGGCTAGAGTTACATCTTCAGGTAAAAATCTTTCGTCAAGGCAACATACTCTTCAGTGTATTGATGACGTGAAGTCTCGATAATCAATTCGTCAATTGAAACTTCTTTTTCATATCGTGAGAAAGCTAATAGACTTCTTTTGATTTCAGCAGCTGGCGTTCCTTTTACACGGGTTATTTTAAAAGGATATAATTCGAAATCATTGGCTAAACCAATAAATTTTTCTTCTTCCTTAAAAGGAATAATTACTGCAAGAATCCCTTTTTCTGCAAGCAAAAGATGTGCAGCTTCCACTAAATCTTCAAAAGGCAAAGCATCTGCAAATCTGGCTAAAGCGCGTTGTTCATTATCGGTTTTAAAATCTTCGGTATAAAACGGTGGATTAGAAATAATAATATCGTATTCCTCATCAGGCTCATCCATAAATTCGTCCAAACTGGCATGAAAACAAAATAGTCTGTCGCCCCAAGGTGAATTTTCAAAATTTTCTACGCATTGTTCAAAAGCGTTTTCGTCAATTTCGATGGCGTCAATTTGCTGGGCATTAATTCTTTGTGATAACATCAAAGACAAAATTCCGGTTCCTGAACCAATATCCAAAACCGAAAAAGGACTGTTTTCAATTGGGCACCAGGCTCCAAGCAAAACACCGTCGGTACCAATTTTCATAGCACAACGGTCTTGATTAACGGTAAATTGTTTGAACTGGAACATTCTTAATTGATAATGAAAAGTTTTAAAGAAAGAGAATTGTCTAGCCCTGATAGAAGTGAAAATCCTTTTTTGTTAAGGAATAAGCCCCTCGACTGCGCTCGGTGTGACAAAACAAAAAAGATTGTAACGGACAGCAGGTTCTCGGCTTCTCAAAATAATTGTTAATTATATGTACATTTCAACAAGTCCTTCAGGCAAATCCATCACGACTTTTTTGTTTTTGCGGTCAATTTTGACTAAAAAATGGTCAATCATCGGAATCAGCATTTCTACTTCGCCGTTCAATACCTCAAATAAAGGCTGCGCCGTGGTATCATTTATGGAAATAATTTTTCCGAAAATACCCAAACGTTTGTCTTCGATTTCAAATCCGATAACTTCATGAAAATAAAATTTATTGCCCGAAAGTTTTGGCAACATATTAAGCGGAAGATAAATATCGCAATTCATTATGCTATCGGCTTCGGCTTCGGAATCTACATCTTCAAATTGCACACGAAGAAAATCATTTTTGTGCAGCGAACTGTTTCGAATAAAAAATGGAACCAAATTTTTGTTGAATTCAACAAATACTGATTCCATATTCTCATATAATTCGGGTTCATCTGTATCTAAATAGATAAGTACTTCCCCTTTGAAACTAAATTTTTTAGCGATTTTGCCAAGATAAAAACAATCTTCTTTACGCATTATCGCAAGGAATTAAGCTTCTTTTTCTTCGCTAGCTTCTTCAGCTGCAGGTGCTTCTTCTGTCACTTCAGCAACAGGAGCTTCTTCTGTAGCCACTTCAGCGGCAGGATTTTCTTCAATAGCTACTTCAGCAACAGCTTCTGGAGCTTCAGTTTCTTCAACCACAACTTGTTCAGCGACTTCTTCTACTTTTGCAGCTTCAACAGCGGCAGCAGCACGTTTGTCATTAGCAACTTTTTCTGCTTTCAAAGCTTTCACTTTGACAGCTTCTTGGGCTTTTGATAAAACTTCTTTTTTAGTGTCTACTTTTCCAGCTTTATCTTCTAACCATGCAGCCAATTTTGTATCAGCTTGTTCTTGAGTTAGCGCGCCTTTACGAACGCCACCATCTAGGTGATGTTTCATGAGTGCTCCTTTATAAGAAAGAATTGCTCTTGCAGTATCAGTTGGTTGTGCTCCATTGTGTAGCCATTGTACCGCTTGGTCCAAGTTCAAATCAATAGTTGCAGGATTGGTATTTGGATTGTATGTTCCTATTTTTTCAAGGTATCTACCATCTCTTTTTGATCTAGCATCTGCTGCTACAATCCAGTAAAAAGGTTTTTGTTTTTTACCGTGTCTTTGTAATCTAATTTTTACTGACATAATCTTTTTGATTAATTTGAGGTACTCGACCTCGATTATTTAAGGGTGCAAATATAGTTTTTTTTAGTAAACAAATTAATTAAGGCTAATCTTTTTGATTAAAATTGTATTTTCCGTTTGACTTTAACGTTATTTTTTTCTGAAATTAATAGACTCTTTGCATTAAAAAGCTATTTTTGTAAAGAAATAAAGTGAAAACATGAAAAGATTTCTGTTCCTATTTACTATTTGTATAGCTTTTTCTTCTTGTCAAGAAAACGTAAAATTTAACACTCCAGGTTTTCAAGCTCAAAAAGATGATGTTTTTTGGAGAGCTAATGACGCACGAGCCTATGTTTCAGCTACTGGAAAATTGACAATTGAAGCTTTCACATCCTATGAGAAGGTAACTTTAAACGCTAACAGTAAAAATAATGGTACTTATATTGTTGGGACAACTAATGCGAATAATTCAGCAACGTACCATTCAAACTTTAATGATACCATAATTGATTATGCTACACTTGCAGTGCCGGGACCAGTTAATAGTGTTGCTCTAATTAACGGAGGAACAGGATATGCTTCAGATTGTACCCAGCAACCACCAAATAACGAGTATGTATGTACTTTAGATCACGATACAACTGGCGGAACAGGTTCAGGATTAAAAGTAGCATTAGTTGCAAATGGTTCAGGAGTAGTCACTTCGATTATAAAAGTTACAGCAAGAGGTAATGGCTATGTGCCAGGGGATATTGTTACTGTTGCATTGGGTGGTGTAAACTGCAAAGTAAGAGTGCTTAATACCCAAAATAGCAACGGAGAAATACAGATAACAAATTATGACAATGTGAATTTTACCGTTACGGGTAAGTTCAAGTTTAGTGCTGTAAATATTAATAGTAACCCTTTAACAGGACCACTTTTAAATTTTCAATATGGCGAATTTTATAAAGTTCCCATTTATCCATCGATGTAATTTTTAACATCTAAAAAATAATTAATAACTGTTGATGATAATTTTAAATTAATTAAATAATAAAGTACAAATTTATAGCACTTTACATTTTATTTCTTTTACCTTTGTAGTCAAATTTTAAATAAATAATATGAACATTTTTGTTGGAAGTCTTCCGTTTAGTATTGACGAGGCAGATTTAAGAGAGTCTTTTGAGGCTTATGGTACGGTTAATTCCGTAAAAATTATTACTGATAAATTTACTGGAAGAAGTAAAGGATTCGGTTTCGTTGAAATGGAAAATGATACAGAAGCTGAAAAAGCAATTCAAGAATTAAATGGTGCAACTGTTGAAGGTCGTGCTATTGTAGTTAACAAATCTGAACCAAAACCAGAAGGTGAAAGAAGAACTTTCAACAACAACCGTTCAGGCGGCGGCGGTGGAGGTTACAACGGTGGTGGAAACTCTCGTGGTGGCGGAGGCTATAACGATAGAAATAGTGGTGGAAGATATTAATTCACCAAATCACATTTTAATACTTAAAACCATTCACCAATTTGAATGGTTTTTTTGTTTTCTGTTGATAACTAAAATTGACAAATTGTTTCTTAAAATGTACTTTTGATAAATCCCGAAACTTAAAGTTAACTACTGGGATTTTAAATTTGGAATAGATAATATGTATTTAATTTTTGATACCGAAACTACCGGTTTACCAAGAAATTGGGCAGCTCCAATAACAGATACCAATAATTGGCCCAGATGTATTCAAATAGCATGGCAGTTACATGATGAACTTGGAAATCTAATCGAATGTCAAGATTATTTAGTAAAGCCTGACGGTTTTAATATTCCTTTTGATGCCGAAAGAATTCACGGAATTTCTACAGAATTAGCACTTGAACAAGGTTTTGATTTAAAAGAAATTTTAGAAAAATTCAATATTGCTCTGTCCAAAACAAAATTCATTGTGGGGCACAACGTCGGGTTTGATGCGAATATTATAGGTTGTGAATTTCATCGGAAAGAGATTCAATCAGTTATGAGTTCGTTGCCCGTTTTAGATACCTGTACCGAAGTTACCGCTTCGCTTTTAAAACTGTCAGGGGGTCGTGGCAGAAAATTTAAACTACCAACTTTAACAGAATTATACAACTTTCTTTTCAGCATTCCGTTTGATGAAGCACACAATGCTACTGCCGATGTAGAAGCCACAACTCGGTGTTTTTTTGAATTAATACGAAGAGAGATTTTTACTAAAGAAGAATTAAACGTTTCAGAAGGTTATTTTAAAGTATTCAAAGAAAGGAATCCCATCGAAATTCAGCTTACAGGATTGCAACATATCAACCTAAAAAAAGCTTCTGAAGAAATTCGAAAAAAGTTTCAAAAGCAAGGAAAAGTTGAAATACCAATTGATGCAGTAAAAAAAAGTACCCAAACTTTTGCCGATGTTGATTTTATTCATTTGCATAATCACACTCAATTTTCAGTATTGCAGTCCACAATTAGCGTTGCCGATTTGGTCAAAGCAGCTGTCGAAAATAAAATGCCTGCTGTTGCCATGACTGATCATGCTAACCTTATGGGAACCTTTCATTTTGTCCGCGATATTTTATACCATAATAAATCGGCGCAAGCTAAAAATAAATCAGCTGAAGAAAACGGAGAAACACCAACAGAAAATATCATCAAACCTATTGTTGGCTGTGAGTTTTATGTTTGCGATGATTTAAAGGATAAGTCCCGAAAAGACAATGGCTATCAAATTGTCTTCTTAGCCAAAACCAAAAAAGGCTATCATAACCTGGCAAAATTATCTTCTATCGCATATACCGAAGGCTTTTATTACGTTCCAAGAATTGATAGAAAAGCGATTCAGGAATATAAAGAAGATATTATTGTGTTGTCCGGAAATTTATACGGTGAAATACCTAGCAAAATTTTAAATATTGGAGAAAACCAAGCAGAAGAAGCTTTGCTTTGGTGGAAACAAGAATTCGGAGTTGATTTTTATATTGAAATAACGCGCCACAATCAGGAAGATGAAAATAGGGTAAATACCTCATTAATTTCACTAGCGAAAAAACATAATGTAAAAACAGTTGCGACCAACAATGTTTTTTACATTAGTAAAGAAGACTCCAATGCCCATGATATTTTGTTGTGTTTGAAAGAAGGCGAAAAGCAAGCCACACCTATAGGTCGCGGTCGCGGTTATCGGTACGGTTTTGAAAATCAAGAATATTATTTCAAATCTGGTGAGGCCATGAAAAAGCTTTTTGACGATATACCTGAAGCAATTATTACAACGCAAGAAATTGCCAATAAAATTGAAATCTATGATTTGTCGCGTGAAGTTTTGTTGCCAAAATTTGATATTCCTTCCGAATTTTTAGTTGCCGAAGACGAAGTTGATAAAGGCAAACGGGGCGAAAATGCTTTTTTAAAACATTTGACTTTTGAAGGTGCCCATCGAAGATATGCCAAAATAACAACCGAAATCCAAGAACGTATCGATTTTGAATTGCTAACTATTGAAAACTCTGGCTATCCAGGCTACTTTTTAATTGTTCAGGATTTCATCGCTGAAGCTAGGCGAATGGTTGTTTCTGTAGGTCCAGGTCGTGGTTCTGCCGCGGGTTCTGTAGTAGCGTATTGTCTCGGAATCACAAATATTGACCCGCTTTTATACAATTTGCTTTTTGAGCGTTTCCTCAATCCAGACAGAGTTTCACTTCCCGATATTGATATCGATTTTGATGACGAAGGACGAAGTAAAGTGATGGATTATGTAATTCAAAAATACGGTTCAAAACAAGTCGCGCAAATTATCACTTACGGAACGATGGCAACAAAATCAAGCATTCGTGACACCGCAAGAGTTTTGGATTTGCCACTTTTTGAAGCCGATAGATTGGCTAAATTAATTCCAAGTTTAATGCCACCCAAATGGAATTTAGCAAGGATTTTATCCGAGGACGAAGCAACAATAAAAAAGGCATTTCGCCCAGAAGAGTTTGAAAAAGTAAAAGAATTGATTTCACTTTCTAAACAAAATAACCTCGCTTCGGACACCATCATTCAAGCAAAATTTTTAGAAGGAAATTTAAGAAACACCGGAATTCATGCCTGTGGCGTTATTATAACTCCAAGCGATATTACCAATTTTGTTCCCGTGGCAACGGCAAAAGATTCTGATTTATATGTTACACAATTCGATAACTCTGTAGTAGAAAGTGCAGGATTATTAAAGATGGATTTCTTGGGATTGAAAACCCTAACGTTAATAAAAGATACGGTAAAACTTGTAAAATACAGAACCGGAAAAGACTTGAATCCGGATGAATTTCCAATTGATGATGTGAAGACCTACGAGCTTTTTCAACGCGGTGAAACAGTTGGGATTTTCCAATACGAAAGTGCTGGAATGCAGAAATACATGAAGGAATTGAAACCCACAGTTTTTGGCGATTTGATAGCTATGAATGCTTTATATCGTCCGGGACCAATTTCTTATATACCTAGTTTTATCAAACGAAAAAACGGAGAAGAAGAAATCACATACGATATCGAAGCTTGTGAAGAATTGCTCAAAGAAACCTACGGGATTACGGTTTATCAGGAGCAGGTAATGCTTTTATCTCAAAAGCTGGCCGATTTCTCAAAAGGTGATGCCGATGTTTTGCGTAAAGCGATGGGAAAAAAACAAAAAGATGTTTTAGATAAAATGAAGCCAAAATTCATCTCGCAGGCAGAAGCCAAAGGCCATTCTGCTGATAAATTAGAAAAAATATGGAAAGACTGGGAAGCTTTTGCCGAGTATGCTTTCAACAAATCGCACTCAACCTGTTATGCTTGGATTGCATATCAAACGGCGTATTTAAAAGCAAATTATCCGGCAGAATATATGGCGGCGGTTTTATCCAATAATATGAATGACATCAAACAAGTTTCTTTTTTTATGGAAGAATGTAAACGAATGGGACTGGAGGTGCTTGGACCCGATGTCAACGAGTCGTTTTATAAATTTACGGTAAACAATAACTATGCCGTTCGTTTCGGAATAGGCGCTGTCAAAGGCGTTGGCGCCAATGCTGTCGATACTATTGTTCAAAACAGAAAAGGAGAAGCTTATAAATCGATATTTGATTTAGCTAAAAAAATAGATTTACGTGCTGCCAACAAAAAAGCTTTTGAAAGTCTGGCTTTGGCAGGAGGATTCGATTGTTTTCAAAATACACATCGCGCACAATATTTCCACATTGAAGGAGAAGGAATTACGTTTCTGGAAAAAGCGGTTCGTTATGGTTCCAAATTTCAGGAGAATGAAAATTCATCACAGGTAAGTTTGTTTGGCGAAAGCAGTGATGTTCAAATTGCTGAACCCATTGTTCCTCCATGTGACGAATGGAGCACTATGGAAAAATTAGCCAAAGAAAAAGAAGTAGTCGGTATTTATATTTCGGGTCATCCGTTGGACGATTATAAGCATGAAATGCGGCAGTTTTGCAATGTGAAATTGGCGCAACTAAAAAGTTTGGAAAATTTAATTGGAAAAAACTTGACTTTAGCAGGCATAGTAACCTATGTACAATACAGAACTGGTAAAACAGGAAAAGATTGGGCATCGTTTACGCTGGAAGGGTATGATGAAAGTTACGATTTTAGAATTTTTAATGAAGAGTATTTAAAGTTCCGTCATTTTTTGGTTAACAATCAATTTATTTATTTTAAAATTGGAATAAAAGATGGCTGGGTAAATCGTGAAACTGGGAAAAAATCTGAACCACAAATTACATTTCAAGACGCAAAATTACTGGCTGATGTGTTGCCAACATTCGCAAAAAAATTATGCATTCAATTGGATATTAAAGATGTAAAACAAAATTTAATTCAACGATTAAATAATGTTTTTAAAGCTAATGAAGGCGATAAAACGGTTAGCTTTGAAGTTATAGAAACAGAAAATGTACCTAAACCGGCAGCTATAATGAAGCCTATAGAATTTGGTTCAATTACCGCAAATGAGACTGAAATTGACATTGAAAATCTTGATGTTAATGAAATAATTCTTGACGAAGATGATGTTATTGAAACTACAATAGTCAGCAGCGAGGAAGTAAAAAAAGTAACTACACTTGAAATGCCAAGCCGTAATTTAAAGATTAAAATTTCTAAAGAACTTTTAGAAGAATTGGAAAAGTTAGATGTTGATTTTAAATTGAATTAAATCTAGGTTTTAAATTTTTGAAAATGATTCCAAAAAAATAAAAAAATATAATTTTTAATATGTTACAGTCAAACTTTTTATTGTACATAAAAATACTGCTGCTATTGCTTATGGTGAATACCTTCGCATTAGCACAAGCAAAACCTAAAGAAAATTGCGGCAACAACAAAACAAAAAGCAAAATAAACATGACAAAAACGTCACAAGTAAACGTGTTGAATACTCCATTGACGTTAGCTAGCACCAACCCTATGACTGGTTTTTATAGAAATGGCTATTGCCAAACTGGCGCAAATGATGCAGGTTTGCACGTTGTAGCGGCAGTGGTTACAGACGCGTTCTTAAAATATTCTTTATCAAAAGGGAACGACTTAATATCGGCCTATCCTGCAAACAATTTTCCTGGTTTGAAAGCTGGTGACACCTGGTGTTTGTGCGTACTACGTTGGAAAGAAGCTTTTGATGCAGGCATTGCACCGCCAGTTTTGTTAGAAGCAACCAACTTAAAGGCATTGCAGTATGTAACGTTAGAGCAACTAAAAAGTGTAAAATAGTTTTTGACTAGCAAGATTTGTCTATGCCAAAGTTTTAAAATTTGACATTGGTTTCTGAAAACAATAAGTTCCATGAATACATTTATAGCCAAACGCAATTTGTAATTAACAGTATGATAAAAAATAAATGTTATTTTTGTATCAATATTTAGAAACTTAAAATAAAAGATATGGCATTAGCAATAACCGATGCTACTTTTGATGAAGTAGTATTACAATCAAAGAAACCCGTAGTAGTCGATTTTTGGGCGGCTTGGTGTGGACCATGTAGAATGGTTGGACCCGTTATAGACGAAATCGCAACAGAGTACGAGGGTAAAGCAGTAGTAGGGAAAGTAGATGTTGATGCTAACCAAGAATTTGCAGCAAAATATGGAGTGCGCAATATTCCTACAGTTCTAATATTTCAAAACGGAGAAGTAGTAGGTCGTCAAGTAGGCGTAGCTCCAAAAAAGACCTACACCGATGCATTAGATGTGCTACTGTAATTTAAAAATAAACTCACGTAAAGGTTCAGCGAAAGTTGAACCTTTTTTTTATTTGTTAAAATTATTTTCAAATAGACTCCTGTTCAAATTTTCAAATTATCTTTGACTCAAGCTTTTTTTGGCGAACTCACGAAGTAATCATGAAGATAGAAGAACAAAAAGAAATCATTTCAGGTTTCAAGCATCTCGAACTACTGGCTAATCAAGTGGTAGAGGGATTCATTTCGGGGATGCATAAATCACCTTTCCACGGATTTTCAGCTGAATTTGCTGAACATAAAACCTATAATACTGGTGAAAGCACCAAGCACATTGACTGGAAATTATTTGCTAAAACCGATAGGTTGTATACAAAAAGGTACGAGGAAGAAACCAATCTTCGGTGTCATCTAATAATTGACAACTCGTCGTCAATGCACTACCCCAAATTGAAAAATGAAGAAGCTTTTTATCATAATAAAATAGGTTTTTCTGTTTTAGCTTCAGCAGTATTAATGAATTTATTGAAAAAGCAACGAGACGCTGTTGGGTTAAGTATATTTTCAGACCACTATGAATATTATGCTCCCGAAAAGGGAAGTGATCGTCATCATCGGATGATTTTAAGCAGACTTGAAGCTCTTTTAGAAAATCCAAAACAAACAAAAAGTACCGACACCGTAACTTTTTTGCATCAAATTGCAGAAAAAATTCACCGACGTTCGATGATTTTTTTGTTTACCGATATGTTTCAAAGCGAAAATAATGAAGCACTTATTAATGCTTTGCAACACTTAAAACACAACAAACACAAAGTAGTACTGTTTCATGTTATTGATAAAAAAACCGAAATTAATTTCAACTTTGACAATGCACCACGAAAATTTATAGATGTAGAAACGGGTGAAGAAATAAATATTTTTGCCGATACTATAAAAGAAGAATATGAAAAAAAAGCTACCAATTACTTCAAAAAATTGGCGTTAAGCTGTGCTCAAAACAAAATTAAATACGTTCCTGTTGCCGTCGAAGAGAGCTTCGAAAAGATTTTAACAACCTATTTGGTTGAAAAGCAAATGTTTGGATAAATAGCAAATTGGAGTAGTTTTTTTAGTAAAAAAAGTTGCAAAAATCAAAAACGGTTGTATATTTGCAACCGCAATTAAGTAATGGTTTGGTAGTTCAGTTGGTTAGAATACATGCCTGTCACGCATGGGGTCGCGGGTTCGAGTCCCGTCCAGACCGCTAAAATTGGGAAAGGTTTTCAGGAATGAAAACCTTTTTTTCCCCAAAAAAGCATTGAAGATTAGTTGTGTTGTTTTGCTACGAATTTGTAACTCGTAGTTCGGTTTAGTAGTTAGACCAATGAAAAGCTTTCCATTTATTCTGAATTCATTTCAGAATCTAAGGATGGCTTTTTTGCTTTTAGGAACATTAGTTTTTTTTATCTATTTTTGAATCTGTCATGAAAAAAATTATTAAAATTACCGTTTTTATATTTGTACTGTTTTGCAACTGCAGCAGTATGTTTGGACAAGAACAAGTGCCTAAAAATTCCGATAGTGAATTAAAAGAGGCTTTGTATAAAAAATACAAAAGTCAAGCTCAAGGTTATGATAAGAAGGCATTTGATGTTTTGTTTTTAGATTTTTTTCGTAAGCAAAAAGATGAAAAAGTGACACTCACCAAAGAAGAATTTTATGGTTACACTATCAAAATTGCTGCCTATTCTGAAAAGTTAGGACTTTTGTATAAAGATCAAAAAGAAGCATCCCAGCAGACCAAGCAAGTATGGTTTGATAAAAATTATTCTGATTATTTACTTTCTAAAAAACACTAGTGTTGAAAAGACTTTTATCAATAGTATTGCTGTTTTCGCTGCAATCTTGTACTTATATTGAGAAGCAAGTGCCGTCTGAACAGGAATTGTTTGAGAAGCAATTGAAGGAAATTAATTGGAAAGAAGTTGATGAATATCCATCGGTGGGTGATTGCGAAAAACTACAAGGCAAAGCGCAGCGAGAACAATGTTTTTTTATTTTTTTGACCACAACCATTCAACAGAAATTAGCCCTTGACACGATTTCTGCCCAGTCTTCAAAAATGGATACGATTGTGGTAAAAGTAACTGTTTTTCCGAATGCTACTTTACAATTTGAGCCTCAATTCCCCAAGGATGTTGTGCGGTATGACACGATAAAAATTGATAGTCTGCTTCGTGCTAGATTGATTGGTTTTCCGAAAATTAATCCTGCTATTAAAAGAGGAATTCCTGTAAAAACCCAGTTTGTACTGCCTGTTATTATTAAGTTGGAGTAATTTTAGGATTTATTCTGAATTTATTTCAGAAGCTATTTCCCGCTTTTCGCGCTACATGGCAGCTTGCTTTAATCGGGGCTAGTTGGAAAATTTTCTTCCTTTCCAAATAAAGCTACCAAACAACGAGTAAACTCCAACCAAACTAGAGAAGAAAGGATAAATAAAACTGCTTGTAATCGGCACAAAAAACTTGCCTTTTCTTAGATAAACATTCGATTTATAAAGTAAAGCGTAATCTACAACATACTTCATCAAGAACACGCCCAGTAGTACTTTCCAGTTAAAGAGAGCGAGAGGCAAAAGGCAAAAGGCAATCGTTAACGATAAGTTCATTAGTAGAACCACAACAGCTAGTAACTTTGCATACGAGCTTTTATAACTGGTAGCTTTGCCTGCCCAGCGAACGCGTTGCATAAAGAGTTTGAATAAATCGTTTTCGGGTTTGGTTTGTACCGTGGTCTCGTTGTTTTTTAAATAATGAACTTTGTTAAGATTAGCGGTGACCGCTTTTTGCAATAGGAGTACGTCATCGCCGCTTGCGCTGTCGCTAATTCCGCCAAAACCACCTATTTCGTTAAAGAATTTTTTGGTGTAAGCAAAATTGGCACCATTGCACATGAATGGTTTGCCCATGCCAAAGGTTCCGATAGTTACGCCTTGCAAACTCATTAAGTCTAATTGTTGAAAATGATGAAACCAGTTGTTTTTGGTTTTATAACTTACGGCACCCACAATCATTTCGGGATTATAGTGTTGAATGTAATTGTCAAATGTGAGTAACCAATTTTTATTTACAATACAATCGGCGTCGGTTGTGATTACCCAATTGTGTTTTGCAATGGGCATTGCGCGCCCAATGGCGTCTTTTTTTGGTGAATTAGAAAGATGAAGATTTTCTAAAAGTGTTGTATCTAAATGCTCATTTTTCATTCGCCACTGTATGCAAATTCGCTCTGAAATATCAGTGGAGAAATCATCGACTAGGATAATTTCAAGCATTTTATGGGGATAATTCAAATTGGAAATTGATTCTAAAAGCTTTGGCAAATTTTTTTTTTCGTTTCGAAAAGGTACGATTATGGTGAAGGCTGTTTTGGGAGTAAGATTAGTTCTTTCGAAAGTTTTTACTTTGTTGAATCCCACTATTATTTGGGCAATAAGAATGCTATACGCTAATAAAATTAGGTATAAAGCGATGTTAATTAGTTCCATTTTGGTTTGAATTTAAGCACATAATAACTTCCGATAACTACTGGCAAGACTACATTTAACAACCACATTAAGGTAGCAATAAAAACGACTATCCACTCGTTTACGCCTAATTTTGAGAAGAAAAAAACGGCCACACTTCCTTTAACTGCAAAATCCAAAAACTGAAAACTTGGTAAGGACGAGGCTAAAAAATAGACTGTTGCAATGGTCGCCATCATTGTTACATAGGGTAAATCTACATCAAAAGCGAGAAATAAAAAATAGTATTGATGCGAAAAAATCACATAGCGAGCAAGCGCCAGATGCTTGTTTTTTTGATGAATTGGTTTCGGAATTTCATTGATTTTGTGAAGGAGTTTTTCGATGGAGTAACCTTTAATTGTGATGTTTTTCGAGAGAAAAAAAAATAGAATAAAGAAAATAGACAAACCGATTATAGTTAAACTCCATTTCCGATAACCTAAAATAAATAATCCCATTGTTCCGAAAATAATGGTCAAAATCATTTGAATTCCGTTGCAGATGAGGTTTAAAAAAATGATTTTTTTGGTTTGTAATTTTTCATAATACAAGGCTTTTCCAGCGTATTCGCCTAATCCGTTTGGAGTAAAAATACCTGCCGTTAGAGCTCCTAAAACTTGTTTGGTAGCTTCGCCGACGGTGATAGGTTTTATGAGAGAAACTAAATTTTGCCATTTTAAAATTTCCAGACACCGATTGGCGACGCTCAAGGAAAGTAGAAACAATATAACAAGTATTGATTGTTTTTCTTGAACTAAAGTGATGAATTTTTTCCAGTCTAGTTTGTCATTATGAGCCAAATGTTGCCAAATGAAATAAAAAGCAGTAGTTACAATCAAAAGTTTGATGATAAAAACAGCGAATTTTTTTGGTTTTGGAGTTATTGAAATCATTGTTGCAAAATAACATAAAAAAAGTTGATATAATTTTTCAAACCAATGTAATAGTTAGCTAAATAGTGATATTTTTAAACATTAAAAGAACTCATTATTTATGCTAAATTCAATTGATTTATTTTCTGGATGTGGCGGCATGACTTTAGGGTTTGGTTGGGCAGGTTTTAATTCTGTTTTGGCATCAGATATTGACGAAAATTGCGAAAAAACATTTGCAACTAATTTTCCGGAAACACCTTTTCTATGTGGGGATTTATCTGAATTTACTATAGATGAATTTGATAAAATAATTACTGATAAAATAATCGATGTTATTATTGGAGGCCCACCTTGCCAAGGTTTTAGTTTGGCCAATAAACGAAGAAATAAAGTATCGCAAGACCCAAGGAACAGCCTTTTTTATGAGTTTGTAAAAACCATAACTTGGTATAATCCTAAATCATTTGTTATGGAAAATGTAAAGGGATTGCTGTCAATGGAATCGGGTCAGGTGATTATGCAAATACAAAATGAATTTGAAAATGCAGGTGAATATGGGTATGAAGTGAGAACAAAAGTGTTAAGAGCATCTGATTTTGGCGTACCGCAATCACGAGAAAGGGTTATAATAATCGGAATCAGAAAAGATTTAAATTTAGTTCCTGAATTTCCGTCCAAAAAAGGCGAGAAAGAAATTACCGTTGAAGAAGCGATTTCAGATTTGCCAAAAATCAATGCAGGCGAAGGCGAAGAAAAAATGAATTACGCCTCAAAGCCAACAAACGATTATCAAAAATTTATGCGTAAAAACGCAAAAAATGTTTTTAATCACATTGCCATGCGTCATACACAACGGCTAATAGAAAGATTCAAAGCTATTCGTCCTGGCAAAAATCTTCTTGACGTTTGGGAAACTCACGGTGCGGTGCAAAGAGGAAATCCCAACGAAAAATCTAAAGTAAAATTTAGTCAAAATAATTTACGTTTGATTGCTAATAAACCAGCTCCAACAATCGCCGCATCTTTTCAAAGTAATTTTATTCATCCTTTTTTAGATAGAAATTTTACGGCACGAGAAGGAGCAAGGTTACAATCTTTTCCGGATGATTTCATTTTTGAGGGAATGAGAACAAAAATGAGTTGGGAAAAAGGATTGAGTCAATACCAACAAATTGGCAACGCTGTTCCACCCTTAATGGCTTATGAAATTGCTATGACGCTAAAAAAAGTCCTTGAAAACGGGAATGATTTAGAAGCAACCAAAGAAAAAAAGACACTAGTAAATAACGAAATATAAAAAGTATTGGTAAACGAGCGCATCATATTAGGCATTGATCCAGGAACCACCATAATGGGTTTTGGGGTCATAAAAGTGATTAACAAAAAAATGGAATTCATTCAGTTGAACGAATTGATTTTGAGTAAATATGATGACCATTACACCAAGTTGAAAGTCATTTTTGAACGCACCATCGAACTCATAGAAACGCATCATCCAGACGAAATTGCGATTGAAGCCCCTTTCTTTGGCAAGAACGTTCAATCGATGCTAAAATTAGGAAGGGCTCAAGGCGTTGCGATGGCGGCTGGTTTATCGCGCCAAATTCCGATTACAGAATACGAACCCAAAAAAATAAAAATGGCTATCACAGGAAATGGAAACGCCAGCAAAGAACAAGTTGCCAAAATGTTGCAACAGCTTTTAGGGTTAAAGGAATTACCAAAAAACCTCGATTCAACAGATGGCTTGGCGGCAGCGGTTTGTCATTTTTTCAATTCGGGGAAAGTAACTGGTATTAAAAGTTATACAGGTTGGGACGCTTTCGTGAAACAGAATGAAGATAGAATTAAATAATTTGAAAATGAGTTCTGACTTGGTACTTTTCATTTTCAAATTGATTAATTTCCAAATTAAATGAGCGGTATCTATATCCATATTCCTTTCTGCAAGCAGGCTTGTCATTATTGTGACTTTCATTTTTCGACTTCAATGAAAAAGAAAGATGAAATGGTTTTGGCTTTAGCTAAAGAAATTCAGATGCGTAAAAATGAGCTTCTCGAATGCGCCCGAAGTGACAAAGAGGTGGTGGAAACGATTTATTTTGGTGGAGGAACACCTTCGATATTGGAGATTGCAGATTTGCGATTGTTGATTGATACAGTTTTTAAAAATTATAATGTTGTCGAAAATCCTGAAATTACCATTGAAGCCAATCCCGATGATTTAATTTCAAATGTCTTGTCATCCCGAGTGCAGTCGAGGGACTTTTATCAGGACTATCGAGCTTTGGGAATTAATCGTCTTTCTATAGGAATCCAATCTTTTTTTGAAGATGACTTGAAACTCATGAATCGAGCTCATAATTCGGCGGAAGCCAAAAAATGCTTGGAAATTGCCACACAATATTTTGACAATATTTCTATCGATTTGATATACGGAGTTCCGGGAATGAGTAATAAAAAGTGGCTTAAAAATATTGAAACTGCATTATCATTTAATGTGCCGCATATTTCGAGTTACGCTTTGACGGTTGAGCCAAAAACAGCATTACATTCGTTTATTCAAAAGGGAATTATTCCAAAGCCCGATGATGAAGTTGCGCAAGAACATTTTAATTTGTTGGTAGATAAGCTGGAAGAAAACGGATTTATTCATTATGAATTGTCGAATTTCGGAAAGGAAAATTATTTTTCTAAAAACAATTCGAGTTATTGGCTGGGTAAAAAATATATCGGAATTGGTCCGTCAGCGCATAGTTATAATGGAATTTCCAGAAGCTGGAATGTTACAAATAATTCACTTTATCTAAAATCGCTAGCTCAAAATAAATTGCCATCAGAAACCGAAATCTTAACCAAAACCGACCGTTATAATGAATATGTAATGACGGGTTTGCGAACCATTTGGGGCGTTTCGTTGGATAAAATCGAAAAAGAATTTGGCAAAAGCTATTTGGATTATCTTAATCAGCAAGCTGCTAAATACATTGACGATCATTTGCTTTTTGTAGATAACAATGTTTTGAGGACGACTAAAAACGGGAAGTTTTTGAGTGATGGAATTGCAAGTGATTTGTTTTTGCTAAATTTGGAGTAATGAAAGCACTAATCAACAATACATTCGAAATCGATTTGTCAAAACCTATTGATATTTCTATTTCGTTGACTAATACCGATGCTAATCCGATTGCCTGGTATATTGAAAAACCGCAAATTGAGCCAGTTCGTTTTGGCGATTGGGTTGGAAAAGTTTCGGAAGGGAGTTCGACCAATTTCAATAATATTTTTTTCAATCCTCATGGGCACGGTACTCACACTGAATGTCTCGGACATATTACACGAGAATTTTACAGCATCAATCAATGTTTGAAACAATTTTTCTTTATAACCGAATTGATTTCGATTAGACCGGAAAGTATTGGGAATGATTTAGCAATTACCAAGGAGCAAATCGAAAAAGCATTAAATGGTAAAACTCCTGAAGCTGTCGTTATCAGAACTTTGCCGAATTCGGAAAGCAAAAAACATAAAAATTATTCCAAAACAAATCCACCTTATTTGCTGGAAGAAGCAGCGACATTTGTCTGCGAAAGCGGTATCAAACACCTGCTGATTGATTTACCAAGTGTAGATAGGGAAGAAGATGAAGGAAGATTATTGGCGCACAAAGCGTTTTGGAATGTTAAAGATGTCAATAAACTCAATGCTGATGCACGATTGGATTGTACGATTACCGAAATGATTTTTGTGAATGATAGCATTCAGGACGGAAGTTACATCTTGAATTTACAAATCGCTTCCTTTGAAAATGATGCATCGCCAAGCAAACCAATATTATTTAAGATTGTCTATTTTTGATTTCAGATTTAAGAAGTTCAAAGTCATAAATCGTTAATCTACAATTAGTAATCAAATGATAACCATTTCTACCGATAAAAGCAAACTAGATGTTCCGTTCATTCAAAACTTTTTGAAGGATATTTATTGGGCAGCCGGAAGAACAATTGATGAGGTTCAAACCACAATTGATGCTTCGGTTTGCTTCGGGATTTATTTGGATAATGAACAAATTGGCTTTGCTCGCGTAGTTACCGACTATGTAGTATTTGCTTATTTGATGGATGTTTTTATTGATGAAATTCATCGCGGAAAAGGATATTCCTCCATTTTAATTGATGCCATGATGAAAGAACCACAATTGCAACAGGTCAAGATTTGGAGATTGGCGACATCGGATGCACATTTTCTATATGAAAAATTCGGATTTACTGCATTGGCGCATCCAGAAAAGATGATGGAAAAAGTAATTTGTAACAAGTGATTAGTAATTTGTCAAAAAGCAATAGTGCTAATCACTAACTACTAATCACTTAAAAAAAATGAACATACAGCAATTATACGAATTTTGCCTTTCCAAAAAAGCTGTCAGGGAATATTTTCCGTTTGATGAAGATACGTTGGTGTTTAAAGTTGGAGGCAAAATGTTCTGCCTGACCTCTCTCAAGGAATGGGAGAAGGGAACGCCAGCACTCAACTTAAAAGGAGATCCAGAAAAAAACCAGGAGCTTCGTGCAGAATATGAAGGTATCAATCCGGGATTCCACATGAATAAAACGTATTGGAACACAGTAGATTTTAATAGCGATGTTTCTGATAAAATGATGCTCAAATTAATTAATCATTCTTATGAATTAATATATAAAAGCCTGACGAAAAAGTTACGTGATGAAATAGAGAAGAGCCATTAGTAAAAAGCCAAAAGATAAGAAACTCCTAACTATTGCCTTTTCACTATTGCCTAATGCTTATTAAGACATTGATTTTTTCTGTTTTGCTACAAAAACATCAGCTTGAAGTTTGAGTAATTCAGTCGCGCCTTTCTTTTTGTAGTTGTATAATTCCTTGTCATCCCTTATGTCGGCGTATACTTTATCGTAAATCTCGGCATCGGTTTTCTTTTGCAGTTCACTTTGATAACGGTTTTGTGAAATCACATTTTTTATTCCCATTTCTAAATCTTCCTGCTTGAAATCATATTCGCCTTTTGGCGATAATAATTTGGCAATAATTGGCGACGTTTCAATCGCTAAAAATAAAAGCATAATAAAGATTGATGGCAGTGAAGGCAATTTTCCTAAAGCGTTGATTCGAGCCATTAGGCCGTCAAACCCTTCGATTATGGGTTGGGTTTCAGTGACTTTTTTATCCAAATCAGTTTGCAACGTTTTGGCTCTGGTTTCTTTATCAGCAATAATCTTGGTGTTATTAATTTTTAAGGAATCTAATTGTTTGACAGCCAAATCATGAGCGAGTCGTTTTTCTTTATAAATCAGTCCTTTGCCCATTTTTTTGGTTCCGGCCGAGCCTTCTGCTTCGGTAATATAGGATTGATACAAACCCGCTACCTCTTTTTCTTTTTTGGCAATGCTCGATTTTAAACTGTCCATTTCGGCTTTGTTTTTATCGACATCGGGTTTGAAATAATTGGCAACCTGATTTTTATTGGCAATTGCCATTTCGTTTTTCTGCTTTAGCAAAACCGTATTGATTTCCTTTTCAAAGATTTTGATTTCCAACGGGTTTGAAATTACGATAGCAATGATAACCGCTAACACAATTCGCGGAGAGGCTTGGATTAATTCGTCTAAAAAATTATCTCTTTTCTTAATGGTGGAAACAATAAACCTGTCAAGATTGAAAATTAAAAATCCCCAAACTATTCCAAATGCGATAGCAATATAGGGATTGTCAAAAACGGTGTAAAGTGCATAACTACCGGCAATAAATGCCATAACTGCTGTGAAGAAAACGGTGGCGCCAATGCCAGCATATTTGTTTTGCTCGCCGTTAGAGCATGAGTTCACGATGTCACTATCGGCACCTGAACATAGGAGGAAAAAACGTTTTAACATGATTGATTGACTTAATGATGATGATTATACAAATATAACGCCAAAAGGTGATGTTTATTATAAGTTGCTGATTTTTAACAAAAAACCCGCCTGATTAAAGCGGGTTTTCTGATTTGTTTTTGATTTCTATTTTGATAGTTCAACAAAGTACTTGTAAAACAACGGAATGGTTTCAATCCCTTTTAAGTAATTAAAAATCCCAAAATGCTCATTCGGTGAATGTATTGCATCGCTGTCTAAACCGAATCCCATTAAGATGGTTTTTGATTTCAATTCTTTTTCAAATAACGCAACAATAGGAATACTTCCGCCTGAACGAACTGGAATTGCCGGAACACCAAAACTTTCTGTATAGGCTTTGTTTGCGGCTTTATATCCTATGCTGTGTATCGGCGTTACATAACCTTGTCCACCATGATGTGGCGTTACTTTTACTTTCACCGATTTTGGAGCGATACTCACAAAATGTTTTGAAAATAATTCGGTGACTTCATACCAATCCTGATTTGGAACTAAACGCATAGATATTTTTGCATAAGCTTTACTTGCAATTACGGTTTTGGCGCCTTCGCCGGTATATCCACCCCAAATTCCGTTAACATCCAACGTTGGACGGATTGAGTTTCTTTCATTGGTAACATATCCTTTTTCGCCATAAACATCTTCAATATCTAAAGCTTTTTTGTAATTGTCTAAACTAAATGGTGCTTTTGCCATTTCGGCTCTTTCGGCAGCAGTTAGTTCCTCTACTTTATCGTAAAATCCGGGAATCGTAATGTGATTGTTTTCATCATGAAGCGAAGCAATCATTTTGGTTAATACATTAATTGGATTGGCAACAGCTCCTCCATAAAGTCCCGAATGTAAATCTCTATTTGGACCAGTAACTTCAACTTCAACATAACTCAAACCACGCAAACCGGTTGTAATACTTGGTTGTTGGTTAGAAATCATTCCTGTATCGGAAATCAAAATCACATCACAGCTTAATTTTTCCTGATTTCTTTCCACAAACCAACTCAAGCTTTTAGAGCCCACTTCTTCTTCGCCTTCAATCATGAATTTTACATTGCAAGGCAAGGTGTTACTTTGAATCATATATTCAAATGCCTTTACGTGCATATACATCTGACCTTTATCATCGCAGGAACCTCGTGCAAAAATGGCACCTTCGGGATGAATTTCGGTAACTTTAATTACAGGTTCAAATGGTGGTGAAGTCCACAGTTCGATTGGGTCTGGCGGTTGCACATCATAATGTCCGTACACTAAAACTGTTGGCAGATTTTTGTCGATGATATGTTCTCCAAAGACAATTGGATAACCTGGTGTATCGCAAATTTCAACGTGGTTGCAACCCGCTTTATCAAGGGAATTTTTTACCGCTTTAGCAGTAGTAACTAGATCTTTAGCATAAGTGCTGTCTGCACTTACAGAAGGAATTTTTAATAATTCGATTAATTCATTGATAAAACGTTCTTTGTTTTGGTGAACGTAATTTTTTATATTGTCCATTGTATTGTTAATAATTAGTTGATTCAAATTTACTAAAAAAGACTTTTAAAAAAATTCATAATTCATAATTTATAATTCATAATTATCTTTATATTTACACTCACAATTTTAGCGGGTATGGTGAAATTGGTAGACATGCCAGACTTAGGATCTGGTGCCGCAAGGCGTGTAGGTTCGAGTCCTATTACCCGCACAAAAAGCTTCTCAAATTTGAGAGGCTTTTTTTATTTTTAACAATTTGGTTAATAAAATGTTCAAAGTTTATTTTTATTAGCTTATACAAGTCGAGAAATGCTCTTATTTTTACAAGATTAAATTCATTTGATTTAAATTTAAAATTCTAATGAAAGGGAAAAAGCTTATGATGACTGCAGTTTTGGCGTTTTTTGGATTTGTTTTACTGGCGTTTTCAGTTTATCTACTTTATAAAAATACTAGCACTTCTATTTCGGCAAATAAACAAAAAGAATTGGATGAGGCCATTAAGCAAATTGATGTGCTGCATGCTGAAATTCTTGAAAAAGATAAAATCGTTTCTGAAAACGAATTAAAACTAAAAAGTTTAAAATCAGAATCGATGAGCCATGTTATGGGTCAAAATATGCCAATTATTGAAATAGCCGATATCGACTTGAGTGATGGTAATACTGCAAATGAAGATGGCAAAAAAGTGCACAAATTGATGTATCATCATCAAATTCGTTTCTTCTTGTTGAATGCTGGAAAAAATTCTTTGAAAGATGTTATTTTCTCTGTGAAAGACGATTATAACCGTAATAAAGAAAAAAAGAAAAAAGCTGTTGCTACAGCCAATGTTGATTATACTGGTAAAAAAGTGGATAATGATGAATTAGGAGTGTATGAAAATATTGAAGTCAACACGCTGAATTTAAAGTCTAAAAAGCTTATTTATACGAGTAACCTTCCTGGAAGTTTTGGCGTAAGTGATTACGAATATCATTTGATTATTGAATGGAGTCAAGGTTTTTATCAAATGGTAGTTAAGATTGAGGAACTAAACGGAAAGTTGGCTTATCATTATGAATTTTTTGACGTTGATGGAAAACCAATTGATTTTAAAAGTTTGTCGGATAAAATTGTTAACTAAAAAAAATGCCTCTAGACTTCGAGGCATTTTTTTAAAAATTATTTACCAGTTTCAATCCAATTATTGATTTTCTTTTCCAACAGTGCTAAAGGTAATACTCCCGATTCCAGCACCTTTTGATGAAACACTTTAATATCAAATTTGTTATTCAACTTATCTTGTGCTTTTTTCCGAAGTTCTAAAATTTTTATTTGACCAATTTTATAAGATAACGCTTGTCCCGGAATGGCCATGTAACGTTCGATTTCAGTAGTAATGGCTGATTCTGTTTCGGCTTCATTTTCTAACGAATATTTTATAGCTTGCTCTCGAGTCCAGCCTTCATTATGGATGCCCGTGTCCACTACTAATCGAACTGCTCTGTGCATTTCATTTCCTAACATCCCAAAATATTGATAAAAATCAGTATATAATCCTAATTCTTTACCTAAACTTTCGGTGTATAAAGCCCAACCTTCGCCATAAGCCCCAAACCAATTGAATTTTCTAAAATTAGGCAACTGTTTATTTTCTTGTTGTAATGAAATTTGAAAGTGATGCCCCGGAATGGCTTCGTGTAGAAACAAATCTTCATCACCATAACAATTATAGGTGGTTACATCAGGAATTGGCACATAAAAAGTCCCTGGTCGTGATCCATCGGCAGTTCCTTGATTATATTCTGCACTGGCCGTTTTTTCTCTAAAAGCTTCTGTTCTTTTAATTTGGAAAGCTGTTTTTGGTTGGAGTGAAAAAAGTTTATCTACGTTGGGTTTGATGGTTTGATAAATTCTTTCAAAATTGGCAAGAACCTCTTCTGGTTTTTTGAACGGCATCAATTTAGGGTTTGTTCTAATAGATTCAAAGAATTCGTTAAGCGTTCCTTTAAAGCCAACTTGAGTTTTTACTTTTTCCATTTCAGCTTTTATCCTAGCTACTTCTTTTAAACCGAGAGCATGAATTTCTTCAGGAGTTTTATCAGTAGTTGTCCATTGTTTTACATACGCTTTATACAACTCTTTTCCATTAGGCAAACTAGAAATTCCGCTGGTAGTCCTTGATGCGGTAAGGTATTCGTCCTTTAAAAACGCGGCCATTTTTTTGAACTGCGGCTCTAATTTTTCGGTAATCACGCTAGCATATTCTTTTTTTAATGTATTTTGTTGGTCTATGGTAATTTCTTTTGGAAAAGATTTTATTGCAGCATAAAACAGATTGTCTTCTACGTTTGCAGTAACCATGCTTTCAAATTGAGGGATAATCTTTACTGTCAACGCTTTTGGTAAAACAATTCCTTTGTCGATTCCTTTTTTCATATATACCATAGCAGAATCTACCCAGACTGAAAAAGAATTCATTCTTTTTAAAAAATTTCTATAATCTTGCTCTGTTTTAAAAGGTTGTGCACTTGAGCCACTGGCATACTGTCCCATGGTAATATTGGTTCCCCAAAACTGATGAATTGGCATTAAGTTAGTGTTGAATTTTAACAACTTTTTACCAACAGTAACTTCCCATTTTATAATGTCATAGCTGTTTTTTTCTTCTGCAGATAATGCAGTAGTATCGATACTTGTTAATTTATTTTCATATTTATCAAAGAATGCGGCTTGCTTTTTGCGATAAGAATCTGTCATTTCAAAAACAAATTTATCATTGTATTCGTTTTGACCATTTTGCGTGGCGCCCAGAGGATCTAATGCATTTTTGTCATCAAAATAAGCATCAGTAATTTTTTTGAAGTCTTCCACTTTCTTTTCTGATTTACAACTAATAACTGTTAAAGAAAGCAAAATCAATACCGATAAAATCTTTACGTTTTTCATATTTATTCGATTAGTGCAGTAAAACTATTAGTTTCAACTGAATAGGTTTGTTAATAAAATGATAAAATTATCCGTGATAAACTCGCGAAGCAATAATTTTCCCTTCCTTGATTTCCAAAACTTCGGCAACTAACATTTCAGCTTCATTCTCAACAGTTCTCAAATATTCCATAAATACACGATCTGAATTTGAAGTTAACGATGTTACTTTATAGTGAAGCGTTGGCAATCTGTCAAAAGCATCTTGCCACCAATTGCGCAGTTCTTCTTTTCCTGTAACCAAACCATTAGTTTCGGGATGGTGGATTTTTAATTTTGGACTAAAATGTACTGCCTCATCGTCATATAAAGACAATAATTTTTCCAAATTATGAGTATTAAAGGCTTCAATCCAAAGCATCGCAATCGATAAGTTTTTTTCTGACGACATAGTTTTTCAATAAAAAATCCAAAAATAGTTGGGATTTTATTGTTGTAAATATAACTTTTTTAAACGTTTTTCAAATTGATAATCTCTTGCTCCGTTAAGAAACGCCAATTACCACGAGGCAAATTCTTTTTAGTTAAACCTGCAAAAGAAACACGGTCAATTTTTATCACATCGTATTTAAAACTTTCAAATATTGCGCGAACAACTTTCACGTTGGGGGTTCTCAATTTTAAACCAATCTCTGTTTTTGGCTCATTTTCAACATAACTAATTTCATCAACATACAGTTTATGACCATCCAATGTAACACCATGTGAAATTTTTTCTAAATCTTCAAACTTCAAATTTTTGTCTAAAGACACTTGATAAATCTTGGTTGATTTTTGATTCGGCAAACTAAATTTACGAATCATATCAGTATCATTGGTAAACAACAACAAGCCTGTTGTATTCTTATCCATTCTGCCAACAGGTTGAATTTTAGTGTTGGTTGCAGCACGAACTAATTCCAATACATTTCTATAATCGTCATTATCTTCGTTGGAAGTTGTGAAGTTTTTTGGTTTATTTAAAACGATGTATTCTTTGCGTTCTGGTGTTAAAAGCGAACCGTCAAAGTTCACTACATCGCCCGGTTTTACTTTATATCCCATTTCGGTAATCACAATATTATTTACTTTCACATTTCCAGATTGGATGTAAATATCGGCATCACGACGCGAACAAGCACCTGAATTTGAAATGTATTTATTCAAACGAATATCGTCTGATTTCAAGGGCTTCGGAACGTTATTAGGAACTTTTTTGGAAGGTTTAAGTGTTTGTTTTGCAGTGGAATCCTCTGTTGTAGTTTTTACTTTTTTTGGACCTTGCGCGCGTTTTTGCATTGCAGGCTTTGGCTTATTCGAATTTGTTCGTGAACTATTTGTTCGAGCACTATTTCGATTTGTATTGCCTTCTTTCTTATTCATAAATTCTGTAATTTGATGCAAAGATAGCGTTTCTGCAATGGATATTCGACTGTCGATAATTGATATTGACTTATTGGTTCATCCATAAAATGTAACCTTTATAGTTTCAACAACCTTTTTCCGTGAATGAGTACTTCTGGATTAATTAGAACGATGCAGAACACGCCCGAAACGACTAAAAATTTCAAAATGTTATGAAGCAATACGTAATCGGGTTTTGTGTTTGATTTCCATAATTTTTGAAGAAATAAAATCAAAACAATCATGCTTACATAAAAGTAAATGTCCATATAACCTACTTCAAATATTTCAACTAAAAAGTAAATTGGGATTAACGTTGAAAAGGTTAATACAGTAATTATTTTTTTTGAAAAACATTCTCCAAATAGTATTGGAATGGTTTGATAATCGTTGGCAATATCGCCTTTCATGTTTTCTAAATCTTTAATCATTTCCCGAATCAAGAGCAAAAGAAAGAGAAAGGTAGCATGAGCAAAAATTTGTGGATAAAGGTTTTTGTAATACAAAAGAATAGCAAAGAACGGTAATACAGCAAGAAAAGAAGCGGTTAAATTCCCTAGTATGACTATTTTTTTTAGTTTGTGCGAGTAAAACCAAATCATAAATATATATGTAGAAAAAAATAATACTGCTCTAAAAGAAACAAAAAATGCTAACATAAAAACTATGAAATTTATTGAAAAATAAACTTGTAACTTGGTATTTTGACTAACTAGGCGGTCTAATTTTGATTTGTTTGGACGATTGATTAGATCCTTTTTACTGTCATAAAAACTGTTAATGATGTAACCAGATGCAATTGTTAAAATTGAAACAATGACAATAACAAAGAGGTTGGAATCTAAAATAATATCGAGGGCTCGTTTATTTGGAGCCAAAATAAAAATAGCCGAAAGATATTGAGCTAGTGCAATGATAGGAATGTTATAGCCACGAACTACAGAAAACATACTGACTATTTTCAGTAATATATGTTTGGTTTTTCGGCTTAACATTTTGAAGGTATTAAAACTGGTAAACCACTTCCAATTTATAATCTTTCAGGGATAGTTTCGCTTTTTCTAGATCTTCGGTGAAACCTAAAATATAACCTCCACCACCAGAACCGCAAAGTTTAAGATAATAATCGTTAGTATCAATACCATTTTGCCAAACTTCATGAAATTGTTCTGGAATCATGGGTTTGAAATTGTTCAAAACCACTTTTGACAACTGTTTAGTGTTGGCAAATAATGATTTTATATCCCCGCCAAGAAAATTTTCGACACAAGCGTCAGTGTATTTTATAAATTGAGATTTCAGCATTTTTCTGAAACCTTCTTCTTTCAATTTTTCCATAAAAATAGTCACCATCGGAGCCGTTTCGCCAACAATTCCCGAATCTAACAAGAATACAGCACCTTTGCCAGTTAAGCTTTGAGAAGGAATTCCAGTGGCTTCAATATTGTCCTTGGAATTTATTAAAATGGGAATGCTCAAATAGCTATTGAGTGGGTCAAGACCTGAACTTTTTCCATGAAATGCAGCTTCCATTTGAGAGAAAATAGTTTTCAGCTGCAGTAATTTGTCACGGGTCAAATTTTCTAAAACCGT
>NZ_JANXUG010000093.1 GCF_025352015.1 Flavobacterium sp. | reverse complement strand
AATCCGTTTAAAAAATCAGAATTTACTAATTCAAAACCTTCTTTACTACTAAATGCTTTTTCCTCCCCCAACCCCTCCAAAGGAGGGGAGATAAGACGGAATATATTTTTAATTTCAGGCATTCCAAGTTGACCTTTAAAGAAATTTGCGAAAGCATAATCTCGTTCGTCTCCACATGGAACTGCCATAACTGCGCCAGTTCCGTAACCTGCCAAAACGTAATCGCCAATCCAAACCGGGATGGGTTCTTTGGTAAACGGATGTTCGGCAAACGCACCAGTGAAAACTCCTGAAATAGTTTTTACATCGGCCATTCTTTCTCTTTCGGAACGTTTTGCAGTGGCTTCAACATAAGAATCAACGGCAACTTTTTGTTCTGGTGTTGTGATTTGTGAAACCAATTCGTGTTCTGGTGCCAAAGTCATGAATGTTACTCCGAAAATGGTGTCTGGTCTTGTTGTGAAGACTTCTATAAATATCCCCTCCCCAACCCTCCCCAAAGAGGAGGGAGCCGAAGCTGGAAAAGATTCTATAGATTTTAATTCAGATTCTATTTTAGTTAGAACTTCTGATATTTGTTTGTTTACCTCATCATTTGAAAAACGAATTACTTTAAAATTATGTTTTTGTTCTAATTCTAAAGTTCTTTCATTATCAAGTTCAATCTGTTCTTTAGTGTTATGATATTCTCCATCTACCTCAACAATCAATCTTTTTTCTAAACAAACAAAATCAACTATATATTTTCCAATTAAATGTTGTCTTCTAAAACGAACATCTAATTTTTCTCTACGTAAATTATCCCAAAGAATAGCTTCCGAAAGTGTTGGTTCTTTTCGCATTTCTTTAGCATAAATAAGTAAATTTTTTGCTATTGAAGCATCACCTGTTAAATATTTTGGATTCGATTTTATAGAAGTTTTAGCTCCCTCTCCCTCGACTGCGCAGGGGATGACATTAAACTTAACCGAAGAGCCAACTGATTTTCCAATCCAATTTCGTTGCGATTCTTTTATCGATTCGCTCCAATCTATGGTATCTAAACCTTGCAATAATCTTTCGGCATAAGCAGAAATTCGCATTGACCATTGTGTCATTTTTTTTCGAATCACAGGATGACCACCACGTTCCGAAACTCCGTTTACAATTTCATCGTTTGCCAAAACTGTTCCTAATGCAGCACACCAATTTACTTCGGTTTCTGCTAAATAGGTTAATCGGTATTTTAATAAGATTTGTTGTTTTTTCTCATCAGAATAAAAACTCCAATCTGACGGAAAAAATATTTCAATAGAGTCGTCACAAACGGCTTGAACTGTTGCGTTTCCCGCCATTTCAAAAATGGTTATCAACGTTGAAATGTCTTCGGCTTGATCAGTTTTTTTGTTATACCACGAATTGAATAATTGTATAAAAATCCATTGTGTATGTTTGTAATAATCGGCATTTGAAGTGCGTACTTCTCTACTCCAATCAAATGAAAATCCGATTCTATCCAACTGTTCACGATAACGTGCTATATTTTCGCGCGTGGTTTTTTCAGGATGTTGACCCGTTTGAATTGCATATTGTTCGGCTGGCAAACCAAACGAATCGTAACCTTGCGGATGCAACACATTAAAACCTTTGTGACGTTTGTATCTGGCAACAATATCGGAAGCGATATAACCTAGCGGATGACCAACGTGTAAACCTGCTCCAGATGGATATGGGAACATGTCGAGGACATAATATTTTGGTTGATAGTTTCCAGTTGATGGTTGCTGGGCTTTGAAGGTGTGGTTTACTGCCCAATATTTTTGCCACTTGGCTTCGATTTTTTCGTGATGGTATTTCATGCTGTACTATTATCAATTCATTTACTTTTTAGCCCCGATTGAAGCAAGTATCCTTTTTAAAACAAAGCGTCTCGACTGCGATTGACGTGACAAAAAGATACTGCGGAAAGCGGGAAAATGGTGGCCTGAATTGCGCTAACCATTTGCTTCAAAAAAAATTTGAGCTACAAATTTACGTTTATTATAATAAAGTTAAAAGTTTGTGGGTTATAAAGGGTAAAAACAATTTTCTTTATTATTTTTACCACATCAAATTTCAATTTATGTCAGACTCATTTGAAAAGTTTCAAAAACGTAGAGTGATTACATCTTATTTTTCGGTAGTGTTGAGTATTTTTCTAGTTTTGTTTTTGTTGGGGATATTGGGTCTTTTTGTTATTAATTCCAAACTATTGTCTGACAATTTCAAGGAAGAAATTGTGATGACTGTTTTTTTTAAAACCGAAGCGACAGACTCGGTGACCAATGCTTTCAACAGCGAGCTGAAAACCGCGAAATTTGCTAAATCTTTTGCATATGTTTCGAAAGAAAAAGCAGCAGAGCAACATAAAAAAATAATTGGAGAGGATTTTATGCAATTTTTGGGCGTGAATCCGTTGCAAAATTCGTTTGACATTCATCTGAAAGCTGATTTTGTCACTAATCCAGAAATTGCTAAAATTCAGAGTCGCTTGCGCCAAAACGATATGATTGCCGACATTGTTTATGACAAACAACTGGTGACTTTAGTAAACGACAATATCAAAAACATCAGTATGTGGATATTGATTATCAGTGGTTTGTTTGCCTTTGTTTCGGTATTATTGATTAATAGTTCGTTGCGATTGTCTATATATGCCAACCGATTTATCATTAAAACAATGCAAATGGTTGGGGCAACCAAATCGTTTATCAGAAAACCGTTTATACAAAGAAGTGTGATTTTAGGATTGATAGGTGCAGTATTGGCAATTGTAGCATTGCTTGGAGTTTTGATATATCTTCAAACGAGTTTTCCAAATTTAGGAATTATCGAAAACAAACTGGCTATTGGGACGGTGTTATTAGGTGTTTTGGTTTTGGGAGTTGTAATAACTTTTATCAGCACTTATTTTGCTACGCAACGCTTTTTGAATTTGAGAACTGATGATCTTTATTAGTAGTAAAAAAAACAAATCTTCAGCAGCGATGCTGAAATAAATTCAGCATAAATGAAAAACAACGAGCAAAAACCCGATTTTCTTTTTGATAAAGTGAATTATAAAATATTATTGATTGGCATTGTGGTGATTGCCCTTGGGTTTATCTTGATGAGTGGTGGCGGTAGTGATAACCCAAAAGTTTTTAGCGAAGATATTTTTAGTTTTAGGAGAATCCGTTTGGCACCAACCATTGTTTTGATTGGGTTTGGCATTATTATTTTTTCAATATTTAAAAAAAATAAATCATAATAATGGATTATTTTCAAGCTGTTATTTTAGCAATTATTGAGGGAATCACAGAATTTTTGCCAATTTCTTCTACTGGTCATATGGTGATTGCTTCCTCTTTGATGGGAATTGCTAAAGATGATTTTACCAAACTATTTGAGATTGTAATTCAATTAGCTGCTATTCTCTCGGTGGTGGTAATTTATTGGAGAAAGTTTTTTGATTTTACAAGAATTCAGTTTTACATCAAATTAATCATTGCTGTTATTCCTGCACTAATTATAGGTGGCTTTTTCAAAAAACATATTGAAGCCATGTTAGAAACTCCCATCTTTATAGCGATTATTATGGTTGTTGGAGGGATTATTTTATTATTTGTTGATCAATGGTTCAAAAAACCAACCATTGTTGACGAAAATGAAATTAGTAATAAAAAGGCATTGACCATAGGTTTCTACCAAACACTAGCCGTTATTTTTCCGGGTTTAAGCCGAAGCGCTGCGACAATTATTGGCGGAATGCAACAAGGCTTGACAAGAAAAATGGCAGCCGAATTTTCTTTCTTCCTTGCTGTACCTACAATGATGGCTGCAACAATAAAAAGTATTTATGATGTTTACAAAGATTCTCCAGAAGTTTTAAGCACTAATAATTTTAGAATTTTAGCGGTCGGAAATATCATAGCTTTCGTTGTTGCTTATGCTTCAATCAAATTTTTCATCAACTTTTTGACTAAAAACGGATTCAAATTATTTGGATATTATAGAATTGTACTGGGAGTAACCATTGTAGTTGTTAATTATTTTCATCCTTTGTTTGTTTTTTAATGACAGCCGAAAATTATTTAGACGGTCAAATACTACTGATAGACAAACCGTTAACATGGTCCTCGTTTCAAGCGGTTAACAAATTGAAATACACTTTAAAAAGAAAATACAATCTTCCAAAAAAATTTAAAATTGGTCATGCTGGAACTTTAGACCCATTGGCAACAGGTTTACTCATTGTTTGTACTGGAAAATTCACCAAAAAAATTACTGAAATTCAAAGTCAAGCCAAAGAATATACCGGGACTTTTACCATTGGAACTACAACACCTTCCTACGATTTAGAAACCGAAGTTGATGCAACTTTTCCAACCAACCATCTTACTGAATCCTTAATTCTTACTACTACAAAACAATTTATTGGCGAAATTGATCAAAAACCTCCCGTTTTTTCTGCTATAAAAAAAGACGGAGTCCGTTTGTATGAGCATGCTCGAGCCGGAGAGGAAGTTGAAATTGCTTTCCGAAAAACTACAATTCACGAATTTGAAATCACCCGAATCGCTTTACCCGAAATTGATTTTAGAGTCGTTTGTAGTAAAGGCACTTATATTCGTTCACTGGCTTTTGATTTTGGAAAAGCATTAAATTCGGGAGCGTATTTGTCGGATTTACGAAGAACAAAAATTGGCGATTATGATGTTGTTGATGCAATTTCCCCAGAAGTATTTGAGAAATTTTATTTCGAAAACTAAAATGATTACTTTCTCTTTTTTGAAATTATATTAAAAACAGAATATGTTTATATTTGCATCATAAAAAAAATAATGCCTCGAACAAAAGTGACAGCATTAAATAATTTGTAACCCATAAAAAAAGTCATGAAATACAAAAGAATTCTACTAAAATTAAGTGGCGAAGCGCTAATGGGTGAAAGACAGTACGGAATTGACCCTAAACGACTTGCTGAATATGCAGACGAAATCAAAGAAATTCATGATCAAGGCGTAGAAATAGCCATTGTTATTGGCGGTGGAAATATTTTTAGAGGAGTTGCAGGTGCTAGTAATGGAATGGACAGAGTGCAAGGCGATTATATGGGAATGTTGGCCACGGTGATTAATGGCATGGCATTACAAGGTGCTTTAGAAGACAAAGGAATGCTAACTCGTTTGCAAACAGCTTTGAAAATAGAGGCTATCGCTGAACCTTATATCAAAAGAAGAGCCGTTCGCCATCTTGAAAAAGGAAGAATTGTTATTTTTGGTGCAGGCACAGGAAATCCTTATTTTACAACTGATACTGCTGCTGTTTTGCGCGGGGTTGAAGTACATGCCGATGTTATTTTAAAAGGAACACGCGTTGATGGAATTTATGATTGTGATCCTGAAAAAAACAGCAATGCAGTAAAATATGACGCGATTAGCTTTGACGATGTTATTAAAAAAGGTTTGAATGTTATGGATTCGACAGCGTTTACTTTAAGCCAAGAAAATGCGTTGCCCATTGTTGTTTTTGATATGAATAAAAAAGGAAATCTATTAAAAATTTGTAACGGGGAAAACATAGGAACTGTAGTAAAGATATAAAGTTTATACGGTAAAAAGTTTATGAGGTTGTACTCTTAAACGAATTCCTAAAAAACTTATAAACTAAAAAAAATGGAAGAGATTGAATTTATTTTAGACAGTACAAAAGAATCGATGCTTGGTTCGATTGCACATTTAGAAAAAGAATTTTTAAATATCAGAGCCGGGAAAGCTTCCCCACAAATGCTCGGAAGTGTTTTTGTTGATTACTATGGTTCGCAAACGCCGCTTTCTCAAGTTTCAAATGTAAATGTTCCCGATGCGCGAACTATAACAATCCAGCCCTACGAAAAAAACATGTTGCATACTATAGAAAAGGCTATCATGATTGCCAATCTTGGTTTTAATCCAATGAATAATGGAGAAAATATTATCATAAATGTTCCAGCCTTAACCGAAGAACGAAGACGCGATTTAGTAAAACAAGCTAAAGCGGAAGCGGAAGACGCAAAAATTGGTATAAGAAACGCTCGTAAAGATGCCAATACTGACATTAAAAAGCTTGAAAAAGAAGGGACTTCTGAAGACATCTGCAAAACTGCCGAAGACGATGTTCAAAAGCTAACGGATAGTTTTATTAAAAAGATAGAAGAACATTTGATGCTTAAAGAAGCCGAAATTATGAAAGTATAACTAGATTAATTCCCAATTAAGTCCGTCTTATTTAAAAATTATAAGACGGATTTTTTATTGCTATTTTTGTTATCTATTCTTGAATTGCCTTTCATGAAACTAGCAGCGATTTTATTTTTCTTTTGTTCCTTGTCACTTCAAGCGCAATTTCAAATTAGTGGTATTATAAAAGATACCAATACCAAAAAAGTGCTTCCGTTTGCGTCAATAACTGACACACATGGATTTTCGACAATTGCCGAAGCTGATGGTAAATTTAATTTCATAACAAATTCACAATCAGAAATTTTAACAATTTCGTATATAGGTTATGAACCCAAAACCATTACAACATTAGAGACAAAATCTTTTTTTACTATTTATCTTTTGCCTAAAACAGTTGCTTTAGAAGAAGTTGCCATTTCAAATACAACTTTAGCAAATGCCATTATTGCCAAAGTAATTTTAAAAAAACAAAACAATAATCCTCAAAAAAAGTTTCGGACTTTTCAATTCAAATCGTATAATAAAATACTAATAACGGCCAATCCTGACTCTATTATTGGCAAAATTGACACCCTTTTTGTAAATGCTGCCAATAAGGTAATCTTATCCAAAATTGATTCGTCTGATTATAAGTTTAAAAAAATTATTGATAAACAACATTTGTTTCTGACTGAAAAGGTGTCGCTATTTCAATTTGAAAAGCCATTATTAAAAGAAACTATTTTAGGCACCAAAATGGCGGGGTTTAAAGAACCTATCTATGAGTTTTTAGGTTTCAACTTGCAGTCATTATCTATTTATGATGAAAGATATGAGTTGTTTGAAACGAAATACAAAAGCCCTATTTCCAGAAGTGCGTTTAACGAATATAAGTTTAAAATACTTGATTCTACTTTTGTTGATCATCGAGAGGTAGTTGTATTGTATTTTAAAAACAAAAGTTCAAATGGATTAGAAGGTTTGCTTTATATTGATACTGAAAATTATGCTATTGCAAAAGCGGTGATGCGCATTCGAGGCATTTTGGACATTAAAGGAATTCATGAATTTACTTATTTACCCGAAGAAAAACTGTGGTTTCCCATGCGAAATAATTTTAAATTAGTGAAAGGAAAAAGTAAAGTCCCTACCAAAATTTTGGGCGGACGAATTGAGTTTGCTGCCGAAAATGAGGAAACTAACTCAAAAAAAACTGCTTCAGATTATACCTATATTTCATCAGAAATTCATGTTTTTGATTTGAAAATAAATCCGAATTTGAAAATCAATACCTCTTCAGTAAAAATAGAAGTTCAAGATAATGCTAATAATAGAGATGATGTATTTTGGAATCAAAATCGAGTGGATAGTTTAGACCGCCGAAGTGAAAGAACCTACACTGTTTTAGACAGCATTATCACCAAGAAAAAAATAGAAAAAAAAATCATATTCGGGCGCAGAGTAATTAATGGTTACGTTCCTTTTGGTCCTTTTGATTTTGATTTGCGGTATCTTTTAAGTTATAATAATTTTGAAGGATTTCGTCCCGGAATTGGCGGTATAACTAATGAAAACCTATCCAAAAAAGTAAGGATTGAAGGCTACACTGCTTATGGTTTGAAAGATGAAAATATTAAGTATAATTTAGGAACAGGAGTTCGAGTTGGGAATTATTCTAACACCTGGATTGGTGGCTCTTACACGGATGATATTCGGGAGGTAGCGAGTACTATTTTTGCTACTGACAAAAGAGTTTTTAAAATTTACGATTCTCGACCCATAAATATCAGCACTTTCTTTAATTTCAAAACCTGGCGCGGATATATTGAAACCAAAATTATTCCAAAAACGGATACTATTTGGCAGTTTTCTCAAAGTTTTATTAATCCGTTGTTTAATTACGCGTTTAATTATAACGGGAATTTATATACCAGTTTTAACATGACCACCACGATGTTATGTTTGCAATGGAATCCTTTTAGCGATTTTATGCAAACGCAAAATGGTAAAATTGAATACGAAAAACGGTATCCAAAGTTTGCACTGCAGTTTACAAAATCATTGTCTAATTTTGGTAACAACGATTTTGATTTTGGTAAAATAGATGCCCGAATTGAATATGAAAAAAAATATTTGAACGGTCAGAAATCTGCATTTTTAGTTCAGGCTGGTTATGCTTATGGTGCGCTTCCATTGACACATTTGTATAATACATCGCCTAATAATTTGAACATCGACAAACTTTTACAACGAATAACCATTGCTGGCAAAAATAGTTTTGAGACTATGTATTTCAACGAATTTTTTTCGAGCGAGTATGTGATGTTTCAACTGAAACATGGTTTTAAAAGAGTGGAATTATTTAGTAAAGTGAAGCCAACATTAGTTTTAGTAACTCGCATGGCATGGGGAACTATGCAACATCCGGAGCGACACGTTGGTATTGACTACAAAACATTAGAACGAGGTTTTTTTGAATCGGGAATCGAAATGAATCAGATATACAAAGGTTTTGGATTGACAGGTTTTTACAGATACGGCCCAAACCAACTGCCTCGTTTGGAGGACAACCTTACTGTTAAATTTAGCTTTATATTTGATTTTGGATTTTGATCGAGCATTAGGTGCTTTTTAGACGGTTAATTACCATTTACAAATTAACAAAGTTTTATTAAACAGTGTATTTATAAACGAATCGTGGTTACTTCACTAATAAAAAATCTTTCAAATAAAACGGCTCAAAATATGCAACATCTTCAAAGTTGTTTTGAGTAAATTTTTCATAACTCAAAGCACTCATTTCATTGGCAGATGGAAAAACTATTTCGGTAATAAAATGGAAATTGTTTTTGGTTAAAACCGTTTTACATTTTTCCTGACAGTCACCTACTAAATATAAAGGTTCTGAACATTCAACATAACTGTTTTCGGTTAAAATTTCGGCTTTAACTTCTGTTATCCTGTCTAGAGTTCCATCGTAAACAGCACTATAAACTTCCATTCTTCTCGCATCAATCATTGGAATAATATAGCCGCCATCATAATCAATTACACTCAAAGCTTGTTTTGCCAAAACCTGCAATGTATCAACAGAAATTAATGGAATATCGAGCGCATAACACAATCCTTTGGCTGCAGAAACGCCAATGCGCAAACCGGTGTAAGAACCTGGGCCTTTACTGACTGCAATGGCATTTAAATCATCAAAACCAACACTAGTTTCATTTAGAATTTCTTCGATAAAAACGTGCAATTTTTCAGCATGAGAATAGCCTTGCGATGCTAATTCTTTATATAAAATAGTTTCTCCATTTTTTGCCAAAGATACCGAGCAATTTTTGGTGGCTGTTTCTATATTGAGGATGTACATTTGTAATAAGTTGCTGGTTTCAGACTGCAAGTTTACTAATTAGTTTTAATGAAATGTATTTCATAAATCTAAAACTATTTCGTTTTTTCAATTTTATTTTCGGAATCCTCTTTTTTTGTAGTCACTTTGTCTCCCGAATTTAAATCTTTGGTAACCGTGGTGTAAGGGCCAATAATGACAATATCTCCTTTTTTTAAACCCGAAATAACTTCAATATTAGTGTCGTCCTGTATTCCTGTTTTGACAATTTTGATTTTGGCTTTAATGCCTACTTTCACAAATACACATTCAAATTTCTTATCATTTTTGGAGACCACTTTTTTATCGGCACCATCGTCTTTAACTTCAATTTTGTTAGTGGCAGCAGTATCAGATTTTATCACGACAGCACTTATTGGTACCGCCATAACTTTTTGTTTACGGTTAGTAACAATGTCTACTGTTGCAGTCATTCCGGGTCTGAATGGCGAATAGGTTTGTGGTTTACCTTCTAACAAGTCTTGGTAGGATTCTTTAAGAATTCTAACTTTTACCTTGAAATTGGTTACCTGATCTGCAGTTGTAGTGGTGCTTGCCGAGTTAGAAATGCTAGTTACAATTCCTTTAAAATCTTTTTTTAAATAAGCATCCACTTGTATTTTGGTGCTGTCGCCAATGTGTATTTTTACAATATCGTTTTCATTTACATCCACTTCAACTTCCATATTATTCAAATTGGCAACTCGCATTAATTCTGTTCCCGTCATTTGTTGCGTTCCTAAAATTCGTTCTCCTAGTTCCACACTCAACTTGGATATAGTACCATCAGCTGGAGAATAAATAGTAGTTCTTCCCAAATTATCTGTAGATTCTTTTACCGTTGCCGAAGCACTTTGCACATTGTAATACGCTGATTCTTTACTGGCTTTAGCAACTTCAAAAGAGGCGATGGCTTTATCCCAATCTGATTTGGAAATAATTCCTTTGTCAAACAAAGTCTTGTTTCGATCGTAATTGGCTTTGGCTTCTTTGAAAGACGCATCCGCTTGGTTCAAACCTGCTTTGGTTCCCGAAAGATTAGAAACAGACCGTTTTAATCCCGAAGTATATAAATCGGGATTTATTTTTACCAAAAGATCTCCTTTCTTCACAACCTGTCCCTCTTTGACGGACAAAGCTATAATTTCGCCCGAAACCTGCGAAGATATTTTTACTTCAATTTCTGGCTGGATTTTTCCTGTTGCTGATACGGTTTCTACGATAGTAACTTCATCCGCTTTGGCTGTTTCAACTTGTTTGGCATCATCATTACCTCCAATAATACCTCTTGATTTCAAAAAAACAAGTGCAATTATCAGCGCAAATACCACTCCAACTAGGATATAAATTTTCTTTTTTGACATGATTTATTGTTTTTGAATGATTGGGATTCCAAAATAAAGTTCTACAACTTTCATTTTAAAAATGTAATCGTATTTTGCACGAATAGCATCGGATTGTGCCGTCGAATAAAGCGTTTGCGACTGATTGAAATCGAAAGCATTCATAATGCCCACTGCGTACTTTTCTTTGGCATAATTAAAAGCTTCTTGTCTTGCTTCTAAAGTGGCGGTTGAAGATTCATAGGTTTTCAAAGCACCTTTGGCATCGGTAATGGCTTTGTAAACATTGGTTTTTAAATCCAATTTGGCCTGGTCAAAAGCATTTTTTGATTTTTCGTAATTTACTTTACTTCTTTCTACATTACCTCTTGCCGAAAATCCATTAAAGATGGGAATTCTTAAATCTAAACCAAAATTATGTCCTTTGTTATTGCTGAACTGATCAAAAACTGGAGCTGCTTTACTAAAAACGGGTAAAAAATTGGGTTGCAAAACATTTTGTCCCGTTGTTTCAACCTGTCCTATTATAGAGGTTGGATTGCTGCTGTTGGGAATAAATCCAGAAACTCTGTCCGAATAACTTGCTCTGGTACTAAAACTGTAAAAGCCAGTCAAACTAGGCATCAATGCTCCTACAGCGATTTTCACATTTCGTTCTGCAATAGCTATATTGGCTTGAGCAATTTTGATTTCTACCCTTACCTGATTTGCCTTATCTACTATTGCTTGAGGTGTTTCCAACATTACCGCACTAGGCGTAACTTCTAGAGTAACATCGGCAACGTCAAAATTCTCAAAATCATCTAAAACTAACAGCTGCGCTAAACTTAATCGTGCAATAAGTAAAGTGTTTTCGGCAACTACTACTTTTTGTTTGTCAGCGGCGAGCGTTGCTTTCATATCCAGCAAATCACCTTTTGGCACTGAACCAGCTTCTACCAATTCCTTTGAACGATCCAATTGTTTTTCAGCAGTAGCTAATTGTGACTGTTGTACTTTCAAATTCTCTTTATTGAAAAGAATGTCTAGATAAGCATTAGCAACATACAATGCTATATCTTCTTGCATTTTGGTTAATTGATATTGTGATGCCATTTGAGAAAGCTTTGCTTTTTGCAAACGGTTGTAATTTTGTAATCCTTTGAAGATGTCAATACTAGAATTTAAACTTGCAGAAGTATATTGAATCGTTTGATTTTCTAAAAGACCAGTTGTAATATTTTGGTTTAAACCAATGTTGTAGGAATGCGAAGCCCCAGCATTGAGGCTTGGCAAATAACTGCCAATAGCAAGTTTCTTATCGATTGCGGATGCTTTTAAATCTAATTCAGATTGTTGGATTGAAATATTTTTTTTCAATGCAAAAGCAACACATTCTTGTAATGTCATTTGCTTGACTTGAGCCTGGCAAATGCATCCTGTAATGAATAAAGAGGTGTATAGAATTTTTTGTATTATAATTTTCATAACAAACAGGTTTCAAACCTCACTTTTTTATACTAACAAAGATATAATTTTATAAACTACACCTTTAGACATTCCTTTTTTGATAATGTTACACCATTTTATATTTTTTACTTTTATTTTTGTGAAAAAATATACCAAAATGATGTCCTCCATAAAATTATTGTTGTCTCTTGTTTTGCTTTCGTTTTTATGTACAGGTTGCTCGACTACTCAAAAAATTGAAGCTCTTAAACCACTTCCAACTGATAATGTGCCAATGGTTTACAATACCAAAACATCCTTCGTAAACATGCCATTACAAATTACTTTGAAAGAAATAGAAAACCAATTAAACAAGACTTTAAATGGCGAAATTTACAACGATTCCAATATGGAAGATGACAAAACCGCAATGAAAATTTCCAAAACTGCACCCATTCGATTAATCGAAAAAGATGGTAAAATCCAAACGGTATTGTCTTTAAAAATTTGGTCAAAATTCAAATATGGATCTGATTTTATGGGATTGAATGATACCAGAGAAATCAATATTAACGGAACAATCACAATGACAAGTGGTATAAAATTATCTAATTGGAAAATGTCAACAACTTCAGTAATTGACAATTTTCAGTGGTCAGAAAGTCCTTCAATACTTGTTGCCGGAAAAAATATTCCTATAACGTATATCATCAATCCGACACTTGCTGTTTTTAAGTCAAAAATTGCTAAAAAAATTGATGAAGCCATTGAGAATTCTTGTGATTTTAAACCTTATGTTTTGGATGTTTTAGAAAAAATGAGTGTCCCATTTTTAACCAGCGCGCAGTACCAAACGTGGTTCAAACTAATTCCTATTGAGGTTTATGTTACCGATGCTTTCTTAAATAAGAATCAAATCAACATGGATCTAGGATTGAAATGTAATATGCAAACCATGGTGGGTTTAAAACCCAAAAGTAGCTTTGATAGAAGTGTCATTCAGTTTAAAGCAGTGACAAAAGTTCCCGAAAAACTCACCGTGAATGTTGCGGCAATCTCAACTTTTGAAAGTGCTTCGAAGATTATTTCTAGTAATTTTAACGGGAAAAAATTTGCCTCTGGAACAAGAGAAATTATAATTCAAAATGTAGCAATTTGGCAAAAAGACAGCAAGATTATTATTGCACTTGACATGACTGGTAGTATCAATGGAACCATTTATCTTTCGGGTATACCCAATTATAATGCCGTTACCAAAGAAATTTATTTTGACCAAATGGATTACGTTTTAAACAGTAAAGGATTGTTGACTAGAACTGCTAATTGGTTATTGCAAGGAATAATTTTGAGAAAAATTCAGGAAACTTGTCGTTATTCTATAAAAGAAAATTTAGAGGAAGGTAAGAAGAGTTTGTTGCCCTATTTGAATAATTTCTCTCCTATGAAAGGTGTTTTTGTCAACGGAACGATGAACGATTTTGAATTTGAAAAAGTAGAAGTAACTGATAAAGCCATTATTGCCTTTATAACAACTACCGGAAAAATGAGCGTCAAGATTGACGGAATGGATTGATTTCCAGTAAATATTAAGGAACAAGCGTTTTGGGTTTTGATGATTGCCCTTTTTTATAGTACATTTTATAAATCACAAATCCCAGTACAATTACAATAAGATAAGGAATTGCCATCAGAAAAACGATACCGTTGTTTACTGCTT
Organism: Flavobacterium sp.; assembly: GCF_025352015.1. Taxonomy (GTDB): domain Bacteria; phylum Bacteroidota; class Bacteroidia; order Flavobacteriales; family Flavobacteriaceae; genus Flavobacterium. The sequence continues at coordinate 7,074 of NZ_JANXUG010000093.1, read as the reverse complement.
CTACTTTGGTTTTATTACCTTCACTTTCAAGAGCGGCACGACACATCGCGCATTGCGCATTGGTAGTAATAGAAAAAAAGAAGGCAAAAAGAAGCAAGAAAGGAATTTCCATAGTGCTTTTTGCCACTTGCTGGTTACTTTTTGATTTTTTAATTAACATAAAAAGGCGAAATCATTAAGTACACAACTACACCTGTTACCGCAACATACAACCACAACGGAAATGTGATTTTAGCAATTTTTTTATGCTTGTCAAATCGTGCTGCTAAAGCTCTTACATAAGTGATTAACACTAATGGAATAATGACAATAGACAACAAAATATGAGATAGCAAAATGAATAAATACACATAACGTAATGAACCTGCATTTAATTTTTCTTTGGCATCTAGGATTTTGTTTCCATCAACATCACCAAAAACGGTAGTATCTGCAGTCAAATGATAGGCAATATACATCACCAAAAAAACTACCGAACAAGCTATAGCCATGGTCATGAATCGCTCGTGTACTTTTCGGTTTCCGTTTTTAATAGCCAAAACGCCCATGACTAATAACAGAGCAGTTAAGCCATTAATAGCTGCATAAATTGGGGGTAAAAACGCGAGTGGTTCTACTTCGATGCCAAAATCTTTTAACTTAACCGAAAATAAAATAGCAACCGCAATAGGAATTAGTAGTGATACTACAATTATTGGGGTTCTAAAACTCTTTTCTAGCCCTTGACTATTGGTATTATTCATTTAGTAATTTTTTAATATCTTCTGTAATTGCTTTAACTCCCTTTTTTTCTAAACCGTCGTAATATAAAATGGGGTTTCCAAAATCATCTTCTCGGCATCTTATATTTCCTTTTTTATCAATCAAAGCAAAGAGTCCCGAATGTTCAAAGCCGCCTTTGACATTTTTATTTTCGCCTGCATACAAATTAAATCCTTTGTTGGCAATGTTAAAAATATAGTCTTTGTCTCCAGTTAAAAAATGCCAGTTAGTTGATTTTACACCCAATTTAATGGCATGTTCTTTCAAAACTTCGGAAGTATCATGTTCTGGATTTATTGAAATTGAAGCTATTCCAAAGTTAGGATTCCCAAAAAACACATTTTGAATATCAACCATATTTCTGTTCATAATCGGACAAATTGAAGGGCAAGTCGAAAAGAAAAATTCGACCAAATAGACTTTGCCTTTATAACTTTCGTTGGAAATTTTAACTGCGTTTTGATCAATCAGTTCCCATTTTGGCGCAGGTCCAATTTTTTTCAGACCAGTTTCGCCATTCTTGTGATTCGAAATAACGTCGAGTCGATCTCCTTGCACTACAGTGTTGCTTTTTATTCTTTCGACAATCCTTGGTATAAAAATAATTCCAAATACCAATATGATAAAAGATAATCCTATATAACCCTTATTTTTCATAGAATAATTCTAAATTTCTCTCGTAGCGTTATGGTTCTTTTTAAGCGCGGCACGGTATTCATAAATAATAATTTTCATATCATCCATCATCTTATTGTAAAGATCAGAAACATAAATCGTGCTGTAGCCTTCTTTATACTCTGGTGTACCTTTTTGATCTTGTCCTTTTCGTCCTCTCAAATTCCGCTTTTTATCCACTATAAATACATTTGGCGTGGCTAAAGTTTTGTCTAATTTACCAACTAGTCCTAAGCTGTTGTAAAAAGTGCTAATTTCATTTGGCGACGCAAAAACAAAATTCCATCCTTTGTTTGTGCCCAATTTTTTTATGTCTAATTTCAACATTTCCTGAACTTGATTTTGGGTTCCCTCTGGAAGTATCATTACCACTTGAAAATCTTTGAATTCTTTATATTTATCAAATATGATTTCATATAAATTGAAGAGGTTTCCTTTGTGTTTCATTACATCACTGCCAATAAACCCCAGAATAGTTATTTTATTGGTTAAAGCAACTGGTTTGTTGTCTAATGTTTTCCAAGAACTAATTTCTGGAATTTTTTTGGTTATGGTTGGTAAAGAAATAAAACTATTTACACCAGATGCAAAAAAAAGATAGGCAACTATAGGCAGCACAAACAGTACAAAAAGGACAACGTTTTTTTTCATTTTGAGTGCGACAAAGCGATATGCAAAAATAAAAAAATCCCGAGGTTATCGGGACGTTTTTTGAATTAATAAAGTGTTAAAAATTCCATTTAATGGTAGAATTTTTAAATATTTCAAATATGTAATCTGCTTCTACTAAAAGGATGAATAAAAGAAAGCATACCAAGAAGATAACAGTGCCGACAACTGCCCAACGCAACGTTCCTTTTTCGCCTTCCATGTGCATGAAAGCCCAAACAATATAATATGCTTTAAATAATGTTAATATAATAAATACCCAGTTTAATAAATTCATACCAATGAAATTATGCAGGTATAAAGGTGCTGGTCTAGTAATTCCTAAATACACCTCAACTGTGGTTACTACAGACAAAAGTGCAAAAACCATCCAAATTCTTTTTGTATTCGATACGTGCTCGTGTGTGTGTGACATGATATAAAATTTTCTAAAAAATTAAACTAAATAGAAGAATGTAAATACAAATACCCATACTAAATCCACAAAGTGCCAATATAGACCCACTTTTTCTACCATTTCATAAGTTCTTCTTTTTTCATAAGTTCCTAACACAACATTCAAGAAAATGATGAAGTTGATGATAACTCCTGAAAAAACGTGAAAACCGTGAAATCCTGTGATAAAAAAGAAGAAATCGGCAAATAATTTACTGCCGTATTCGTTGTGTTTCAAATTTGCGCCTTCGACAACCGTAAAAGCATTCGCAACCAAAATATCCGACTCTGTTCTGTTTAAAATTTCTCTGTGTTTATTATGGTTTAAACCCGATTGTAATTTTGGATTCGCTTTATCTTCTACAGTTTCTCTGTATATTTTTTCAGTTCTAATTAACAGTTCAGGATGTGCTTTGTAGCCCGCTTGAACCTCGGCAACTGAATACGTTGGAATTGTTTCTTCGTCTTCCATAAACCATTTGCCTTTACCTCTTGTTAGGGCTTCTCTTTGTCCCGGTAGTTTGACTGCAAAACTTTCTAGAGCAACTCTTTTCCCCCCTTTATCCACAAACTGGATAATACTTCCTCCTTTGGTTTCGACAGCACCATACTCACCATGAATGAAATTTTTCCATTCCCAAGCTTGTGAACCCACAAAAATTAAACCTCCCACTATAGTCAATAGCATATAAAAAGCTACCTTTTTTTGTTTCATGTGATGACCGGCATCTACTGCTAAAACCATAGTTACCGAAGAGAAAATCAAAATAAAAGTCATTAAAGCTACGTAATACATAGGTGCTTCTACACCATGCATAAACGGAAAGTGGGTAAACACCTCATCGGCTATTGGCCAATTATCAATAAATTTGAATCTTGAAAAACCATAAGCGGCAAGAAAACCAGAGAATGTTAAAGCATCCGATACGATAAAAAACCACATCATCAATTTGCCGTAACTTCCTCCCATTGGCTCATTTCCGCCTCCCCAAGTAGTTGAAGTAATATTTTCAGTAGTAACTGTAGCTCCCATAAAAGTTAAAAGTTAAAAAGTTCCCAAATTTAGATTTTTTTTCTTATCTAAAGAAATATAATAATAAAAACAAACAAATCCATAATAAATCAAGAAAGTGCCAATACATTGCACCTAGTTCAATTCCAAGTGTTTGAGTTGAATTGTATTTTTGTTTAAAATGATTATAAATTATGATTAATAAAGATATTAATCCTCCTGCAAGATGCACCAAGTGGACGGAGGCAATTACGTACAGAAAAGTAGTAGCAATATTACTCTCTGGACCCGTAAAAAAATAACCACTTTTCATCAACTGTTCAAAACCTGTAAATTGACAAAATACAAAGCCCATTCCTAAAGTGAATGTCAGCAAAAGAAATACTGTGGTAGCTTGTCGGTTGTCTTTTTGAATTGCTTTTTTAGCCAACAGAAACGTAACACTGCACAAAATTATAATTGCAGTGCTAAAATAAAAAGCGATTGGCAAATGAAAATCTTTTAACCAATCCTCTCTTGATTTACTGACTACAAAAGCACTTACAATCCCTGCAAACATCATCGTCATGCTTGCAATAGCAAATAACAAGAGCAATTTGTATGATCTTGCGGTTCTTTCTTTGTGTTCTTGAACACTCATTGTCATATCCATTATCTTAAAAATTTATCAGTTATGTATATTAATTGCAACAAAGATATATAAGAAACACTAACTAACATCAATGTTCTGGCAGCTTTAGAAGTTCTTAGCTGATATAATTTGACTGCATAAAAAATCATCCAAATACCAAGTAAAAATACCATTACCGCTGCTATTGGCGAAATAAATAATCTTCCAGTATATCCTAAACAAGGCAACATTGAGGCTACGAGTAACCAAACGGAATACAAAATGGTTTGTAACGCTGTCGAAGTGTCTTTTTTTCCCGTAGGTAGCATAAAAAAACCTGCTTTTTCATAATCTTCAAACAAGAACCAACCTATCGCCCAAAAATGAGGAAACTGCCAAAAGAATTGTATCAAAAAAAGGGTTCCCGCTTCAATTCCAAAATTATTAGTAGCCGCTACCCAACCTAACATAAACGGTATTGCACCCGGAAAAGCACCCACAAAAACCGAAAGCGGCGTGTATTGTTTTAGCGGTGTATAAACACTGGTATAAAGAAAAATAGAAATCGCGCCAAACATGGCCGACTTTGGATTAATTAAATACAACAATATCAAACCTATAATTGTCAACAAACTTGCAATAAACAAAGCATGATTTGAAGACATTCTTCCAGAAGCTACTGGACGGTTTTTAGTTCTGTCCATCAAAGCGTCCAAATCCTTTTCAATGACTTGATTAAACGCATTCGAAGCTCCCACCATACAGTAACCACCAACAGCTAACATTAACAAGGTGGAGATTTTTAAATCATGGAAATCAAGAACCCCAAGAAGATAACCAGCTATTGAGGAAAACACTACACTCACCGCCAAACCTGCTTTGGTGATTTCTTTAAAATCAATGGCAATTTTCTTTATTGAAAGTGGAGCAATAGTAGCGTTCATCAGTAGTATCAAAACTGCCGCAAAGGTACTTTATAGAAAACGATTTTACAAAAAAAGAGAGAGGTATATTTTGGTAATTTCAATAGTAAAAAGACACTTTAAAATTGAGTGTAACTTATCAAATTAAAATTTATTCTAATAATCAAAATACCAATTAAAAATATCACATCGTAATCCAATAGAAACCCAAGTAGTGCTTTCTTTATAGGCTGTAGCGGTTTCAGTAGTTGGATTAAAATTGCGGTAAATAAAACTTCCATAAAGTTTCAAGTTTGTCGCAGGGTTGATTAAATAACCTGCCTGCACATCTGCAATAAAAATGCTGGTTTTGTTTCCTTGCCCAATGACTACGCCAGTATCGTAAGGTCGATTATCATTATAACTTAAATAAATATTACTGCCATAATTATTGTTATCGATACCATTATTATAATCTAATCCGCGTTCTCCCATAGTAATTTTGGCATCTGCAAAATACCTGCCTTTATGATACCGCGCAATGGCAATAAATTCTTTTAAATTTCCTCCCCATTGATGTCCCAAACTTTGATTGCTATGACCATAATTGGTAATTGCTTCGCTGTGTGAGTACACGTATGGTCGTACTTGATTATATTCTACTTGCAATAATAAATTTTTGATGTTGAATGCATTATAGTATTTGGCACCTACTTGATATCCAAATTTATTTTTCCAACTATTTTTACCTTCTTTAACATCCTTTAACGAAAATTCATCTAATAAAAATTGTCCGTAAAAATTGAGTTGATTACTCCATTTATATTTGGAAGTCAAGCCCAATAATGCATTTCCGCTTCTAGCCGAAGAAGTAAATTCAACAGTGCGATAAAAAATAATAGGGTTTACAAAACTCATGTCAAAGCCACGATTGTTTTTGTTGGTCCAAACCACCGATTCAAATAGTCCTAAATTCCAGCGATTAGTAATATTCAAACTCAAATAATGACTTGCTGCAAACTTGGTGGCATAGGTTCTATCAACGGTAACTTCGGGACGAACGTCCTTGAGCCAAGTATACAGATTGGTGTATTTTATTTTCCAAAAAGTAGTATTCAATTTTAGATAAGGGTACGGACTTGCACCATCGCTTAAGAGCAATGAACGATAGCCGTCGCCGATGAAGTTCTTTCCGTAACCCAGGTTTAAGTTGATGAATTTACTGGGCGTGTAAGACAAGTTTGCTTCTGCCATTGGGAAATCATACGCATCTGTTTTGAAATCTTTAGCAATTCCAATACCCGGAATTATAGCAGGATTTCCACCATCTGGTTTTATAGATTCGGCGTAGCGATTGAAATAATCTGCAAATCTTCCTTGACTTTCATATATGGTCGTAGTAAAATTTAACTCTTTTCCCAAGCCTCCATTAAACTGAATTCCTCTAGTATTGATAAAAGTGCTTTTGGTAACACTTGGATTGCTTTTTCCATATTGAAAATCAAAAATAGGGTTTAGCGTGAACCAATAATCTTCGCCTTGAATTTCGACAAGATTTTCATTCCATAATTTTCTACCAGACCATTCTTTGGTATTTTTTGCCAGTTTTTTATTTTCAGCTTCCAGGTCATAGTATTTTGAAACATCAGCATAGGAATAGGGCTTCGAACCCGTATGGTTGTTAGCGCCAACTTGATTCATTTTATCATCAAATTGGGAATAATAACTATGTGAAAACGGAAGGTTAATGTGGCTTTGTAATTGTGGATTTTCAAATTTTTTGAATTTCATATCAGTCAATTCATTTAATTCCTTTGTATTAGATTTATATACTATCGAATTTTTTTCGGCTAATGCTTCTGCTTCTTTTTGTTCTTGCAATTGTGCGGCGCTTTGCAAAGGAATCGAAATTTTTATGGTGTATTTGGCATATGTTGCATTTCCGTTATAGGTAGCAGGCTTTATTTTAGGAAGTTTTTCAAAAACTTTTTTGCTTTCTGCAACTAAAG
>NZ_JANXUG010000080.1 GCF_025352015.1 Flavobacterium sp. | reverse complement strand
CGCCGGAATTGCAAATCCAAAGCCGTTTTTTGATTATTTACGAGCCGATTTTGATGAAATTATAATGTTTGATGACCATCATTATTTTAGCGAAAGCGATGTAAAAACCATTAAAAACAAAGCCAACGAAAAAATCATCATTACAACTGAAAAAGATTTTGTACGTTTGAATTCAAAAATTTTAAAAAAGCAATTATTTTATTTACCAATCAAAAGTCAGTTTGTGAAAGACCAAGAGACTTTTAACCAAATTATTTTAGATTATGTGGGAACTTGTACAAGAAACTGTTAATTATATTAAAAATAAAACCAACTTCACGCCAGAATATGGTGTTATTCTTGGTTCAGGATTAGGAAATTTTACAAATGATATTAAAATCGAATATACTTTGCCGTACGCTGAAATTCCCAATTTCCCAACGTCAACGGTTCCTGGACATAAAGGCGCGTTGGTTTTTGGAACTATAGGCGATAAAAAAGTAATGGCCATGCAAGGTCGTTTTCATTTTTATGAAGGATACGATATGAAGCAAGTTACATTTCCTGTTCGTGTTATGAAATATTTAGGCATTAGTAAGCTAATTGTTTCTAATGCTTCGGGTGGCGTAAATTCTGATTATGAAGTGGGTTCGGTCGTTATAATAAAAGATCATATCAATATGTTTCCCGAGCATCCTTTGCATGGAAAAAATGACGAGCGTTTTGGACCACGCTTTTTGAATATGAATGAATCGTATAATAAAAAGATGGTTCAAAAAGCTAAAGCTATTGCTTTAGCTAATGGCATTACGGTTCACGATGGCGTTTATCTTGGATTGCAAGGACCAACATTTGAAACTTTTGCCGAATATAAAATGGTAAAAATTCTTGGTGCCGATTGTGTTGGTATGTCAACTGTTCCCGAAGTTATTGTGGCACGCCACATGAATATTGACTGTTTTGGTTTATCGGTAATTACTGATATGGGTGATAATGAAGACAGCATGGAAGATGTAAGCCATGAAGAAGTATTGAAAGCCGCCGCAAAAGCTGAACCGCATGTTAGACAATTAATCAAAGAATTGATTCTTCAGTTTTAACACAAATTACTAGCAATAATTCTATAAAAGTTTTCTGGTTCAAAAGGTTTGGTAATTACATCGGTCATACCATAGGATAGTAACATGGCTCTATTTTCGTTCAAGGATATTGCGGTCAAAGCTATAATTGGTTTTTTGGTGTCAAATTCTCTAATTTTTTGAGTGGCAATCGTGCCGTTTATACCAGGTAAATGAACATCCATCAACACTAAATCAAACGTATTATTTTTTGAAAGAATTTCAACCGCTTCCTCACCATTGTCTATAATTTGGCAAGTAACTTCTTTTTTTTCAAGCATTTTTTTGGTAACCATTTGGTTTATTTTATTGTCTTCTACTACCAAAATATGTTTGTTTTTTAGTATTTCATCAGAGTATAATTTGGTTTTTTCAACTTGAATTTTTTCTTCACCATTTAACAATTTTAATTCAAAGTCAAACGTTGTTCCAACCCCAACTTTACTAGTAAGATTGATTTCGCCACCCAGTAATTCAACCAGTTTTTTTACTATGGTCAATCCTAAACCGGTGCCTCCATATTTTCTATTTATTTCTATTGAACCTTGTGAAAAACTCTCAAAAACAGTTTCTTGTTTTTCTTCTGGAATGCCAATGCCTGTATCGCGAACTGCAAAATTTATTCTGGAAAAATCATCGCTATATTCAATCAATTTTGCGGTAACAATTACTTCGCCATTTTTGGTAAACTTTAGCGCGTTATTAATCAAATTAATGAAAATTTGTGATAACTTGGTAGGATCACCAAGTTGTATTTCAGGAATATTTTCGTCAATATCTAAAGTGAATTTATTATTATTTATAGTTGCAATTTCCGTTAGAGAATTTTTAATATCGAAAAGTAGTTTCTTGATATCAAAATCTATGTATTCAATTTCAATATTACAGGATTCAATTCGGTTAATTTCCAATATTTCATTGATAAAAGTCAACAAGTAATTTCCAGAAAACTTAAGAGAGTTGAGGTAATGAAGCTGATTTTGTTTTGGGTTATCTTCTAGCAATAAGTGTGTAATTCCGTTAATGGCATTTAAAGGTGTTCTTAATTCGTGGCTCACTGTCGATAAAAATTCGGCTCTTGCTTTTGATGCTTTTTCTGCATTGTCTTTGGCAATTTGAAGTTCAAAATTTTTCTCTTTTAAGACTATGTTAGATTGACTTCGGATAATATTATTTTTGTACAATGACAAGCTCAGTAGCGACAAAATGGTGATTAATGCGATAGCTAAAAATGTAATAAGTTTGGCAAATTTGTTTGTTTTTTGTTGTGCTTCATTTTCTTTTGTCATTTGATCAATAGCTTTCAAACGTTCACTTTCTTTAAAATCAACATAATCATTAATATCTAATTTTTGATTGTTTAAATGTGAAAGACTGTCTTTTAAATCAGTATGTGCTTTTAGAAAAAAATATGATTTTTTCACATCTAACAACTTATCATAAACCTTGCTTAACTCTAATAAAATTTTCACTTTTTGATCCAAATCTTTATTTTTTTCACTCAACTTTAAAGCCCTGTTAAGATAGTTTGCACAAAGATTATTGTGATTTAAATTTTCTTCAATAGTACCAAGTTGGTACAATGCTTCGGCTTTGGTTTTGAAAATATCTTTAGAATCGTCTTTAGAAATAATTTCGTTAAATAATTTTGAGGCGAAATCTGTTTTGCCATTATTTTTATACAATATCCCTTTTTGTAAATTCAAAAACTGTGAATTATCAATTTTTAGGATGTCATAAATAGACTGTGCTTTGTTAAAATTTATTTGTGCTTTGCTAAATTGTTCCAAATTCATATAACAAAGTCCAATGTTATAGAAACATAAAGCGTAGTCTGTTGATGGTTTTAATAAACCGAACAATTCAGCGCTTTTTGAAAAGGTTTCTAAAGCATCGCTCATTTTTTTTAAGTCAAAATAAGTAGAACCAATCGAAAATAACGCCGTCGCTTGTCCTCGAATGTTATTATTTTGTTTAGCGAAATTAAAGGCTTTCTGTGAAAAATCGAGTGCCGATTTATAATTATTGGTTTTTTTGTTAAAGCTGGCTAGCTGGATAAAATAGTCTGTGCTATCAATTTTTTCTACTGATTTTTTTTGTCCAAAGAAGACAATTGGTATAAAAAACAAAACACAAATCCACTTCATTTTGCGTTGTAATTATAAATTATGGACGCTAAATGTAAGTAATTTATTTTTTTAACAAAAGGATTAAGTCAATAATTCGACTAGAGTAACCAATCTCATTGTCATACCAACCTACTACTTTAACCATTTTTCCTATAACAGAAGTTAGTTGCGCATCAAAAACACAAGAATTGGTATTCCCAATTATATCTACCGAAACGATAGGATCTTCGGTATAATCGAGAATCCCATGAAGTGAAGTTTGTGAAGCATTTTTAAAAGCCGCATTGATTTCAGCAATTGAGACTTCTTTTTTTACATAACAGGTAATATCCGTTAAAGAACCGTCAGGAACAGGAACCCGAATGCCACTTCCGCCAATTTTACCTTCCATATCGGGGAAAATTTTGGTCAATGCCTTGGCAGCTCCTGTAGTTGTTGGTATAATAGATTGACTGGCACCACGCGCTCGCCGCAAATCTTTGTGTGGTTGATCGTGTAAACTTTGATCAGTAGTGTATGAATGAATCGTTGTGATGTAAGCTTGTTCAATACCACAAAGCTCGTTGATAATTTTTATCATTGGCGCGGCATTATTAGTGGTGCAACTAGCATTGGAAATTATTTTTTCAGTTCCGTCTAATATGTTTTCGTTGACGCCAAGAACAACGGTTTTAATTTCGGGAACTTCAGAGGGTGCCGATAAAATTACTTTTTTGGCTCCAGCTAGAATATGTTTGTTAAGGGCTTCAAAACTGTGAAATTTTCCGGTACATTCAATTACGAAATCTATATTTAATGATTTCCAATTTAGATTAGAAACTTCAAGTTCGTGAAAAAACAAATACGACTTTCCGTTTACGATAATCGAACGATTATCAGAAGAAACTGCATTAGGCAAAACTCCATGAATACTATCGTATTTTAGTAAATGCGCCATAGTTCTACTGTCGGCTATGTCGTTTACAGCAATAATTTCAATAGTGGGATGGTTGAGAAGCAATCGGAAAAGATTCCTGCCAATGCGTCCAAAACCGTTGATGGCAATTTTTATCATAAGTCTTAAAGTCTTAAGTCAAAGGTTATAAAGTCAAAGGTTATAAAGTCAAAAGTTATAAAGTCTTTCGACTTTGTACGTTACACTTTTTGACTACAGAATATGTTTTTCCGCATGATAACTAGACCGCACTAATGGACCACTTTCTACATGGCGGAATCCCATTTCTTTGCCTATTTTTTCGTATTTTTCAAATTGTTCTGGAGTGATGTATTCCTTTACTGGTAAGTGTTTTTTACTGGGCTGTAAGTACTGACCAATGGTTACAATATCTACATTTTGATTGCGCAAATCTTGCATTGTTTGAAGCACTTCTTCTTCGGTTTCTCCTAGACCAAGCATGATTCCGGATTTAGTTCTTTGTATGCCTTTGTCTTTTAAGTATTTCAAAACGGACAAACTTCTGTCATATTTTGCTTGAATACGAACTTCGCGGGTTAAGCGACGAACGGTTTCTACATTATGTGAAACTACTTCGGGATTGGCTGCTACAATTCTATCCATAATTGTTTCTATGCCCTGAAAATCTGGAATCAGTGTTTCTAATGTCGTTTGTGGATTCATTCTGCGAATAGCTTGCACGGTTTCAAACCAAATAATAGAACCCATATCTTTCAAGTCGTCGCGGTCAACGCTAGTAATTACTGCATGTTTTATGTTCATAATTTTGATAGAACGCGCCACTTTTTCGGGTTCGTCCCAATCTACCGTTTCTGGTCGACCTGTTTTTACACCACAAAAACCACACGAACGAGTACAGATGTTTCCTAAAATCATAAAGGTAGCTGTACCTTCGCCCCAGCATTCGCCCATATTAGGACAACTGCCCGATGCGCAAATAGTGTTGAGTTTATACTTATCTACCAAGCCGCGAAGTTCTGTGTATTTTTGACCTATAGGTAATTTTACCTTTAACCAATTTGGTTTTCCTACAGGTAAAACAGTGTCTAAAAGCGTTTCCATAATAACTTTTTTTGCAGTACAAAGATAAGGATAATGACGTATGATTTTCTATTGGTCTAGCATGATTTTTAGATTTATTTCTTTTTAATTATAATATCTCGTCACTTGATATTCGTCAAATGATTGCCGAATTATGTTATCATCAATATTATAGTATATTTATAGATTAAATAATATTTTATGAAAATAAAACTCCTCTTATTTTGTGTCTTCATATCATTTTTATCCTGTAAAAAGAAGGTAATTACTCAAAGCCAAGTTCCTACTGAAAATCAAAAAAAAATAGGCAAATGGTACAACGATATTACGTGTTTATCAAAAGCAGCTATTGATTCTAATGGGATATTTGCTGCAAAAATTGAACAGGCTGCAAGTAATGAGCCTAATGAATATAAGGCAATGTCGCTAATCGTGATGGGAATCCAGTCCAGTAATACTTCCTCCTACACTCTTGCGCTGAAATACTATGAAAAAAGTTTGCAGTTACTTTCAAAATCAAATGCCGATACGCTGAAAGCTATGAGTTATCTTAATATTGGAACGGTTTATAATATAACTGGTGATTATCCAAAAGCATTGGAAAGTCTTTATAAATCTTTGCGTATTTATGAAAAAGCCAACCATAAAATCGGCATTTGCAGCGTGAATACTACTCTGGGCGAGGTTTATTTCCAAAAAGATAACCCAGCCGAAGCCAAAAAACATTTGGAAATTGCTTTGAAGGCATTAGAAAATGATAAATCAAATCCGGTTTATTTACATGCAACACATATTTTGGCCAATGTTTATGGTATGACCGGCGATTTTGAAAAAGCATTAAAAATTGATGCAACGGGCATTCGTATTACCGATAGTACAGCCAATCTAAAAATTAAAACTTCTTTTTTAGACAATAAAGCCAATTGTTTTTTGTTTTCAAACAAGATTGACAGTGCGCAGTATTATTTTAATGAATGTTTAAAAATTGATATTGCATTAGGCAATAAAAAACAAATTGCAGATACTTACAGCAATCTTGGTGCCTTATTCTCTATGAAAAATGATTTTGCTCAAGCCGAAAAATATACTCTTCAGAGCATTGCGATACTTCAAAGCATTGATGGCAAACCCAATCTTGTAAAATCGTATGATATTTTATCAGAAGTTTACAGCAAACAGAAACAGTTTGAAAAAGCATATACTGTTCAATTAAAAAAGCACGAGAATTATATACTTATGATGACAGCAAAAAAGGTAACTGCTGAAGCCGAGTTTAAAATTGTTTATGAAACGCAAAAAAAAGAAGCTAAAATTCAATTGCTTAAGAAAGAAGAGAAAATCAAAGAACTTAAAATTACAAGACGTAATTATCTTATTCTGACATTTTTAATAGTGTTGCTAAGCATTTGGCTAACCTGGTATTTTTGGAAAAGCAAACAACAATTGCGTAATAAATTAAATGAAGAACGAATAATTAAAAAAACAGAAGAACACGAACGAATAAGAATGGCCAAAGACATTCACGATGATTTAGGATCTGGATTATCCAAAATTAATTTTTTGAGCGAAATTATTCTTCAGAAAACAGAACATCTACCCGAGGTAAAAACAAGCAGCGAAGCCATCAAAGCTACCGCAATGAAGATGATTGATAATATGCGAGATCTGATTTGGGCTTTAAATCCGGAGAACACAACCATTGCCAATTTAATCGCTCGCATGAGAGAATACACCACCGATTATTTGGATGATTTTGACATAGAACTTCATTACGACATTCCAAATTCAATACCACAAACAACTATTTCGAAGGAAAGTCACCGCGAATTATTTATGGTGTTAAAAGAAACGCTGAACAACATTACAAAACATTCACAAGCAAAGCATGTTTTTTTTAGCGTAAGCATTGATAATGCTTCTTTAGTAATCGTTCTGAAAGATGATGGTATTGGTTTTGACAAACCTGCAAGTGGCAACGGGCTGAAAAATATGAAAAGTCGTCTCAATACGATTGGAGGATCTTTTGAAGTTGAGAGTAAAACGGAAATGGGGACAGTTGTAAAAGTTAACATTTTACTAAAAAAAATTAGTAAAGAATAATGATTTGCACAGTAAGCAAATGCGATATACTACTTTCGTGGTAATTATAAATTTATAAAAGGACGTAATTTTGATAGTATGGAAATTAAAGTTGGACTAGTTGAAGACGATAAGCAAATCAGAGAAAGCATAGTTGTTTTGATCAATGGAAGTGAAGGATTTAGTTGTAGCCACTCTTTTGAAAATGCGGAAGAAGCTATTGCAAAAATCCCAACCTTGAATTTGGATGTTGTACTGATGGATATTCACCTTCCCGAAAAAAATGGCATTGAATGTATAAAAGCATTAATGCCCATAACATCGGGTGTGCGATTTGTAATGTGCACTTCATTTGAAGATACCGATTCGGTTTTTAACGCACTCAAAGCAGGTGCCATGGGCTATATAACCAAAACTACACAACCTTCAAAAATACTGGATGCCATTGTAGAAGTTTATCATGGCGGTTCGCCCATGAGTAGTCACATAGCACGTAAAGTGGTAAACTTTTTTCATCGGGAATTTAAAATAAACAGTGAATTACAAAAACTTTCGGAACGCGAAAAAGAAATTTTAAACCTGCTTTCAGAAGGTTTGCGCTATAAAGAAATAGCCGATAAATTATTTTTGAGTACCGAAACGGTTCGGACTCACATTCGAAATATTTATGAAAAACTTCAGGTTAATTCTCGTACCGAAGCGTTAAATAAAACTGCGACACGATAATATTTAGAAAATAAATTACTACTATTTGGTGATTGTCACAAATTTTGATTAGTATTATTTTTGATTTAACAAAATAAGACAGTAAAATGCTGTTTTTTTATTAACTAATTACTATCAATTATGAAAACATTCAAAAATTTTAAAACATTATTTACGCTTTCTTTATTTTTTATTGGAGTAAGTATTTTATCTATTTCTTGTTCAAAAAGCGATTCCGGTGCCGCTGCATACCGCTGTTTAGCATGTCGAAACGCACCCGATGCTTTAGCGGCAAATGATGCAAGCGGAAAAGGAATTTACAAAGGGGTTGCGGTAGGATCATCAGGAACACTTTCTATTAACATTCAAAACGGAGTCAATACCATTACTGCCAACATGGTTTTGGATGGTATCAGTGCTTCTTTAACTTCGAATGTAACTTATGTTGACGGTCAGGCTTACGTAGCACCGTTTACAGGGACTTACAACGGCACTTCTGTTTCTATAACTTTTTCAATTGCTATTGGCGGCGCAATGCCAACAGTTACCTCCTCGAGCATTCCCGGACACCCAAATATAGTTTTTACTCTGTATAAAGAAACATCAACTTCTTTGTTAGAAGCCTTTGAAGGAACATATTCAAAAACAGGAGAATCGGGTATTTTCAATATCATACTTTCTACAGGATTGGCAAGATGGGGCGGAATAGTAAAAAAAGATGTGTCTGGTATTACAGGGAATATAAGTGGTACCTATGTAAACAATAATGTTATTGATGACAACGGAAAAACAATTGGCGTAATTTCAGTTGACGAATTGCATGGTTCATTTTTAGACGGTAACGGCGCAACGGTAACAACAACGGCTCATCGAACCTTATAAAAAATAATTAAATTTTTAAAAACCTTTCAGCAATGGAAGGTTTTTTTTGTCTTAAAATTGCGTTAGATTCTTGAGTCTGCGTTTATTCACAACCTGACATTTTGCAGCTTGCAGGGGTGGGGGATTAAGGAAGCCTAAACTTTTGGTTAAACACCGAATTTGCAAGTACAAAACCAACTTCAAATTAAGCCCAAAAGCCGCTATAGCTACAAACTGACGTTGTAAGAGGTTTTTTATTGTTTGATTAATTCCACAAAATTTGGGATCATAAAAGTAGGTTTACCGATGTAAAATTCATCAGGATTTCCTTTTACTGAATTCATACCATTATATTGAATTTTTATTATGTTAAAAACACCACCAACTTGATTAACTGGATAAATATCAGAACTTGTGGTAATATTTAACGGTATATCAGTAATTACACCGCTAACATAATCTAAAGAATTAAACCAATAAAATCCATATTTTCTTCCGTTTCCACTTGCTTGTGAAAACGAGTTAATAATTGGTTCATTCAAATTATCAACCAAAGTTTCGCCATTTTTTACAAATTTATAGGTTACAAGTAATTCGTCTCTAAAGCTATATTTACCAATATTTGATATAGAGATAAATTGTTCACCTTTTTGAATCTTTAAAATAAAAATCATACCATTTCCTTCATATTTCCATGTTCCAATATATGGATTCAGAAGATTATTGATGTCTTTTACATAATAGCCACCTAATTCATTATAATTTTCGTCTAAAGATTCCTCTATACTTACTGTTCTCAAAACAGGATAGGTTTGTGCTTGAATAGTATGGTAACATACTAATACAAATAATAAAATTATTTTTTTCATAGTTTTCATTTTACAGTCTGTAGTTTGTATATCGCCATTTTCGTCTAAAGATTTCTTTTTCCAATTTTGAAAGTTGCTATCACTTTCATAGAGTTCAATACCTGAACCAACTCCGATATCTTCTAAAAAATTTAACAGTCCTTTGATTTGTTTATTTTTGCTATCTCTCCAATCCACTTTTTTTTCAAAAGTCCTAAAAACATCTTTTTCATTATTTACAATATAATTAGAAAGATTAATGATTGCTTGTTTATCTGTTAGTTTAAGTGCAAAAGTTCCTCTGTTTGTAGTTACAAATACACCTAATTCTGATACATCAACG
>NZ_JANXUG010000050.1 GCF_025352015.1 Flavobacterium sp. | reverse complement strand
CTTTTGCTAATTATACGGCGGTTTTCTTTCCTTTTTTAGAAAATAAAATCCTAACACTTGGTGAGAGTTTTTCCTTCACTAACAAGCAAGTTTTAGCCATGTTTATTATTGGTTTACTAACCTTCATCAATACCAAAGGCATCAGGAGTGGAAAAATAATTCAGGTGGTTTTTACTTCTGCCAAGTTAATTGCGTTGTTTGCTTTGATAACTATTGGAATTTATATTGGCTTTCATACCAATACTTTTGCAGATAATTTTACCAATATGTGGGAAGCCAAGAAAACATTTTTAGAGGAAAATGGTACTTTGACAATCACTAAACTATCAGGAATTGCATTACTTGGCGCCATGGGAGCAACAATAATCAATTCTTTATTTTCGAGCGATGCTTGGAACAACGTGACTTTTATTGCAGGTGAAATAAAAGATCCTAAAAGTAATATTCCGCGCAGTTTGTTTTTAGGAACTTTACTAGTAACGATTATTTATATTTTGGCTAACATTGCGTATTTGGCATTATTACCGCTTGTAGGAACTCCAGGTGAAGATGGCTCTGTACTACAACACGGAATTATGTTTGCCAGTCAAGATAGAGTAGGAGCAGCAGCAGCCAGTGTTATTATGGGAAATATAGGGGTTTTAGTGATGGCGGGTTTAATTATGGTTTCAACATTTGGATGCAATATTGGATTGATTTTGTCGGGTGGAAGATTGTTTTATGCCATGGCAAAAGATGGTTTGTTCTTTAAACAAGCGGGAGAATTAAACAATTATGATGTTCCAGCTAAAGCATTATGGGTACAATGTCTTTGGGCTTGTTTCCTCTGTCTTACAGGGCGTTATGGAGATTTATTGACGTATGCGACCTTTGCTTCTTTGTTATTTTATATTTTAACGATAGGAGGATTGTTTATTCTTCGTAAAAAAGAGCCTAATGCTGATAGACCTTATAAAGCTTTTGGTTACCCAATTGTACCACTTTTATATATAATCGTAACCAGTTTAATTTGTGTTGATTTATTAGTTTATGATACCAGAAACACTGGAATGGGACTGGTTATTGTTGCAATAGGAATACCAGTTTATTATCTTTTTATGAAAAAAAAGTAATATAATAAAATAAAAAAGTCCCTATTTAAAATATTCGAATAGGGACTTGCTTATTTATATTATTGTTTAGTTGGCGGTGTTGGTGCTGTTTCCAACATTTCAATTTCAAAAATGATGTTCGAGTTTGGTGGAATCACATTTCCAGCACCTTTTTCTCCATAACCTAGTTTAGCTGGGATGAAAATTAAAGCTTTGTCACCAAAATGAAGTAAACTCAACCCTTCGAGAAATCCTGGAATTAAACCATCTTTTTTTCCATAAGGAAAAGGAAAGGGTTGGTAGCCGTTTTGTTTGGCTCTGTTTTCATCGAACTTTCCAAATTCTTTATTTACACTTTCGATACTACTATCAAATAAGGAACCATCCTCTAAATAACCTGCATAATTAATATAAACATTGGTACCATCGGCGGGTTTTCTATCTGTCCCAGCTTGTGTTATTTTATACTTTAAACCAGTTGTGGTTTCTGTTGCTTTACTTTTTATATCTAATAAATATTTTGCTTTAGCAGCGACAACTGGAGCATAAGTTTTGAGATATTCAGCTTTTTTTTGAGCCTCTAATTCAGCTTGTTTTTTCTGATTTTCAGCAGTTATAGCAGCATCTTTTGCATCGTCACCCGATTTGTTTGCCATATAATCCGCAAAAATTTTAGTAGCATCAAATTTCTTTGCTTCAGCACCTTTTCTAACAATAGTGATTTTATTTATTACATCATCTTGAGCAATTTTATTTACCACATCCTGACCGGTAATTACATAACCAAAAATAGTATGTTTTCCAGTTAACCAATCTGTATTTTTATGTGTAATAAAAAATTGAGAACCATTTGTTTTTGGACCAGAATTTGCCATAGCTAAAATTCCAGCTTTATCAAATTTTGCATCGGTAAATTCATCTTTAAAAGCATAACCTGGACCACCGGATCCATTTCCTTGCGGATCACCACCTTGAATCATAAAATCAGCAATAACTCTGTGAAATTTCAAACCGTTATAAAAAGGTTTTCCTTTTAGCTTTTCATCCGTTACTGACGCATTGGTTCCTTCGGCAAGCGAAATAAAATTAGCTACAGTAATAGGTGTTTTTTGATATTCTAACTGAATAACTATTTTCCCTTTTGCTGTTTCAATTTCAGCAAATATTCCATCATTGGCTGAAGGTGCTGCTGTTTTTTTTGCTGTTGCAATAGTAGCTGCAGGTTTTTTTGATTTTGCCGCTGGTTTTTTGGAAGTTTGTGCAGTAGCACTTATCATCCCCAGACAAATTAAAAGAAGAATGTTGAATTTAATTTTCATAATTTATTAATTTATTACTTGTTATTTACTTGTTTATTATTTTTTTTACGGTTACTTCAAAAATTAGATTGGCGTTTGGCGGAATTACATTTCCGGCACCTTGCTCGCCATAACCTAGAGGATACGGAATATAAAATACCGCTTTTTCATCCATTTTTAATTTGCTTAATCCTTCAACAAAACCCGGAATCATTCGGTTTGAACCCATTACATAGGGCAAAGCCGAATAACCGTTTTGCATGGCTCTTTGCTCGTCAAACTTACCAAATTCTTTCGCAACTATTGGGTCGCTCGTATCAAAAAGTGTTCCGTCTTCTAAAAATCCTGAATATTCTATATAAACAGTTTCTCCATTTTTGGGCATCTCTTGTGATGACTTTTGAATAATTTTAAACATAAATCCTGAAGAAGTTTTTGTTGCAGATTTTTTCAAACCTTCAAAATAGGCAACTTTTTCTTCCTTTACTTTTTTATACTTTTCATTATAAACTCTTTTATTTTCAATATCAACGAGGGCTTGCTTTTTCTTATTTTCAGTTTCTGATTTGAAATAATCATTAAAAACTTTTACCGCATCAAACTTCTTTACTGCTTCACCTTTTCTGATAATCTTGATGGTTTTTATTATATCATCTTTCACAATCGAATTTACTACAGTCATGCCATCTCCGACAACATTACCATAAATAGTGTGTTTTCCATCCAACCAAGGTGTTGGGACAAGTGTTATAAAAAATTGGCTGCTGTTTGTGTTTGGACCCGAATTTGCCATGGATAGAATTCCTGGTTTGTCATGTCGTAAATCTGTGATTTCATCATTGAACTTATAGCCAGCATCACCAGAACCATTTCCTAATGGATCACCAGTTTGAACCATAAAATCGTCGGAATCACCATTTAATTTAGAAATCACGCGGTGAAATTTCAAATTATTATAAAAAGGTTTTCCTTTAAATTCTTCAGAAACAAATTGATTTTTACCTTCAACGAGCGTAACAAAATTGGCAACGGTGACTGGTACTTTTTCGTAGTCAAGTTTTACTAAAACAGAACCTTTAGAGGTTTCTATTTCAGCATACAAACCATCTTTTAAATCTTTGTATTTGTCTTTGCATGAGGTTAGACAAACTAAAATTACAGCTAACAAAAGATAATTTTTTATTTTCATTTTTCAGGCTTTAAATTTTCTGTTTTTGTTACTTCTTGTGGTTTAAAATCGTTTAGCGTAACGGTACAAATTAAGGGCTCATTAGTTGTAATTTGTTTGTTATCACCATGGTAACCATAAGCCATGTGAGAAGGAAATAGAAAAGTTACTTTCTCATTTTTGTGCATTAATTTTATGCCATCTCGCAAACCCATCATTATATTTTGTTTATCAACGTGATACGTTTGTGGACGCAATTCGACTTCCGAGTAAATAACATTTCCTTTAAAATCCATAATATCGTAGTCAAATTGAGCAACATCACCTTTTTTAGGACGAAGTGTATCGCGTTCGTTTTTAATTACATAACAATACCAATATCCTTTTTTAGAGGCCAGGTATTGTATTTTTGGATTGCTTTTTATAATAGAATCAATTTTCCCTTCTTCACCAGCTATTAATTTCTTATTTCTTATGACTGATTCTTTCATAAATGTTCCCGAAGAACGCGAAATTGGCATTCGAGCCTGTGGTTGTTTGCAACTTGTCAATGCTGTAAACACTATAACAATAAGTAGAATTTTAAGTATATTTTTCATTATTTTAAATAATTATTTTTGAAATTAAATCCTCAAATTTACTGATTGTTGCTTTCATAGTTCCATATGATTTCCCACCCGCAGCGTTAATATGACCGCCACCGTTGAAATGTTCACGTGCAAACTGATTGACATCAAAAGTACCGTGCGATCGGAACGAAATCTTGATTATATTTTCATCTCTATGTTCTATAAAAATTGCAGCAAAATGAATTCCTTTGATGCTTAATCCATAATTTACAATGCCTTCGGTATCACCTTTTTCGTAACCAAACGTATCAAGTTCATTTTGAGAAAGGGTACTATAAGAAGTCTTGTATTGTGGATATACTTTCATATTTTGTAATGCTCTCCCTAAAAGTTGCAATCTATTGTATGAGTTATCGTCGAATAATGAATAATGAATTTCACTGTTTTCAATACCTAAATCAATTAATTCGGCAACAATACGGTGTGTTGTACTTGTGGTTGACGGAAAACGAAAGGAACCTGAATCTGTGGTAATTCCGGTGTAGATGCAAGTTGCTATGGTTTTGTCTATCAAATTTTTTTTATCCAGAAAAGAAATAAAATTATAAATCATTTCACAAGTAGAACCTATAGCAGTGTTCGAATACGTAAAGGTAGCATAACTATCTGGTTTTTGATGGTGATCAATCATAATTACAGGAACAGAAAGTTTGTTTAAGACCTGTTCCATTTCGCCAGTTCTGTGCAATGCATTAAAATCTAAAGTGAAAACAAGTTCCGTTTCGTTTATAATTTTTGTACAATTGTCGCGGTCATTTTCATAAATTAAAACAGTTTCAGAACTTGGTAACCAAGCTAGAAAATTAGGAAAATCATTGGGAGAAATAACGACCGGCTTGTGATTTAATTTTAAAAGAAAATGATATAAAGCCAATGTAGAGCCCATGGCATCTCCGTCTGGACTTCGATGTGGGATTATGACAATTTTTTTTGGTGTTGCCAATAAATTTTCAATAGCACTAATAGCTTCTTTTTTCATCGTTGGCGAAAGTACTAAAAATTGAAACAAGATTGCACAGCTTAACTAGATTTTAAGTTTTATTTAGACACCAAAAAACCAAACCAAATAGCAAAAAGTCCGAGAAGTATGCTAGAGGCAATATACCCAAAAGCTAAAAGTGAATTATTGCTTTGAAACAAATTGTAATTTTCTATACCAAATGCGGAAAAAGTGGTAAAACCACCACAAAATCCCGTGACCAAAAACCATTTTAGATTGCTTTCCCCCAACTGATTTTTTGTCAAAATCCCGATAATTAATCCAATTAAAAAACAACCTATCACATTGGCAATAAAGGTCGCTAAAGGAAATTGATTAGACCAAAATTTGGAAACTAAAACAGTTGTTAAAAAGCGAAGAACGCTTCCAATCGCACCGCCAATGGCTATAAATAGTATTGTTTTGAGCATTTAATTTAGGAATTAGAATTTTTATTCCTATCTTCTAACTTACGCTTTTCTGCGGGAAATGGTTTTGGCAAACTCGCTTCTTCTGTTTTGCTCGAAGGTTCAATCAATTTGTTTAATTGTTTGATTTCATTTTCAGTTAAATCTCTGTAACGACCCACATGCACATCGAGTAAAATATTGATAATTCGAGTCCTTTTTAGCGCTGTAACTTTGTAATCCAAATACTCACACATTCTACGAATTTGGCGGTTTAAACCTTGTGTTAGTATAATTCGGAAAACAAAATTGCTGATTTGTTCGACTTTACATTTTCTAGTAACGGTATCTAAAATGGGAATTCCGTTGCTCATTCTTTGAATAAATCTGTCGGTAATAGGTTGGTTTACCGTCACAATATATTCTTTTTCATGATTGTTCCTTGCACGCAAAATTTTGTTGACAATATCGCCATCATCCGTCATAAAAATAAGACCTTCGCTGGCTTTGTCTAACCTACCAATCGGAAAAATCCGCTTTGGATAATTGATGTAATCTACAATATTATCTCTCACATTTTCGTTCGTGGTGCACTCAATTCCCACAGGTTTGTTAAAGGCAAGATATATTGGTTTTTCTCTTTTTTCTCTAACCAGTTTTCCATCCACACGCACTTCATCTTCTATCGAAACTTTGGTTCCCATTTCTGGAACAATTCCGTTTATGGTGATGCGTCCTTCTTCCAATAATTTATCCGCTTCACGACGAGAACAAAATCCCGATTCAGAGAGAAATTTATTGATGCGTGTCCTGTTGGTATCCATAACGCAAATATAGAATAAATTAAGAAGTTGCATTCTATTGCTGTTTCTTGATAAGTAAGTTGATAAAAAGGTTTCAAAAAAGTTAAAAAAAGATTTGTAAGTAGTAAGATTTTGTTATTTTTACCCACATGAACATACAAGGAAAACTTATAATCATTGGCGGGGCTGTTGATAAAGGCAGTTTCACCGAAACAGATTTAGATAAAAATGCTGCAAAAAATTTGAATTTTTTTGAGGCAGGTATTTTAAAACGAATCATTGATGAATCCAAACATAAAGCTGCTTCGAGAATTGAAGTTGTTACAACCGCTTCTAAAATCCCGAAAGAAATTGGTCTAGAATATGTAAAAGCGCTGCATTATCTTGGGGCTGACAATGTCGATGTTTTAAATATTGAACGCCGAGAAGAAGCTATGGAACCCGAAGTTTTAGCTCGTTTAAAAGCTGCCGATGTGGTGATGTTTACTGGTGGTGACCAATTACGATTGACCTCTATTCTTGGCGGAACGCCGTTTCACGATATTTTATTAGACAAATACCACAACGAAGATTTTGTGTACGCAGGAACTTCTGCTGGCGCTGCTGCGGCTTCCAATAACATGATTTATCAAGGAAGTAGTAGTGAAGCCTTATTGAAAGGGGAAGTAAAAATCACGAGCGGTTTAGGTTTAATTGACGGTGTAATTATAGATACGCATTTTGTTCAACGTGGCAGAATTGGAAGACTTTTTCAGGCTGTTGTGGGGAACCCAAGAGTATTAGGAATAGGACTTGGAGAAGACACTGGCTTGTTGATTACGAACAACTCTATGATGGAAGCTATTGGTTCCGGATTAGTAATTTTGGTAGATGGAAAAGAAATTAAGGACACCAATTTGACCCAAGTAGAATTAGGACAACCCATATCTATCAATCATTTGGTCACACATGTGATGAGTATTCATGATACTTTTGACTTAACTACTTTCAAAATGACAATTAAATCTTCACAATACGTTTAAAATAGTTGATAAAGTCCTGGGTACAAGGTTTTAGGGTTATAAAACTTTTTACCCATTACCACTAACCCAGCATCTCAAACCAATGAAAATAATCATCCATGGCGGATTTTTCTCGGAATCAGCAACCAATCACGAAACCAAGGTTGCAAAACAACAAGCTTTACTTCGTATTGTCAAAGATGCCTATGATTATTTGAAAACACATTCGGCTATGGATACGGTTGTACATGCCGTTTCTCTTTTAGAAGATGATGCGTTGTTCAATGCTGGTATTGGGTCCCAAATTCAAAGCGACGGCAAAATCAGAATGAGCGCCTCTTTGATGGATGGTTCCACCATGAAAATGAGTGGTGTGATGAATATTGAAGAAGTAAAAAATCCTGTTCAAGTTGCCCAAGTTTTACAAGATTATGAAGATAAAGTTTTGGGCGGAAGCGGAGCAATCAAGTTTGCAAGAGCGCATGGTTTCGAAAAATTTTCTACCGAAACCCCACAACGAAGTGAGGAATACGAAGCCAAACGTGCCGCAACCCAGATAGGAACTGTAGGTTGTGTAGCTTTGGATACAAATGGAAAAATTGCCGTTGCTACTTCAACAGGAGGAAAAGGTTTTGAAATACCCGGAAGAATATCCGATTCGGCTACAGTAGCTGGGAATTATGCTAATCAATTCTGTGGCGTAAGTTTAACTGGTGTTGGCGAAGATATTGTGAGCGGAGCAGTCGCAGCAAAAATTGTTACGCGTGTTACCGATGGATTTTCATTAGAAAAAGCTTTTGAAAAAACCTTTAATGAATTAAAACCTTTTGATGGTTATGCCGGTGCAATCGCGATTGACAATAAAGGAAATGTCTTTCATCAAGATTCATATCCAAGCATGGTATATGCTAGTTTTGATGGACAAAATGAAGAGGTTTTTAATTAGGATACTCATGTCATAAAAAATCCGTCTTGATTTCACAAAACGGATTTGAATTTTAAAGTTTCTGTAGGTACTGCACACTCCCTAAATCGTTCTTCGTATTTACAAATGTATCACTTCGCCATAAGCATCAGCTACAGCTTCCATCACGGCTTCACTCATTGTAGGGTGGGGATGTATGGCTTTTAAGATTTCGTGACCGGTAGTTTCTAGTTTGCGCGCTACAACTGCTTCTGCAATCATATCGGTAACGCCAGCACCAATCATGTGACAACCCAACCATTCACCATATTTGGCATCGAAAATTACTTTTACAAAACCGTCGGGAGTTCCGGCAGCTTTTGCTTTTCCGGATGCCGAGAAGGGGAATTTTCCAATTTTTACTTCGTATCCTTTTTCTTTAGCTTGTTTTTCGGTTAATCCCACAGAGGCGATTTCTGGAGTGGCATAGGTACAACCGGGAACGTTACCATAATCAATGGGATCTACGTGTAAGCCTTTTATTTTTTCAACGCAATTAATCCCTTCAGCCGACGCTACGTGTGCCAAGGCTTGACCAGGAGTTACATCACCAATAGCGTAATAACCTGCAACATTGGTTTGAGCGTAAGCATCAACCAATATTTTATCTTTATCTGTTTTGATGCCTACTTCTTCAAGTCCAATATTTTCAATATTGGTTTTGATTCCAACTGCCGAAAGCAACATGTCAGCTTCTAGGATTTCTTCGCCTTTAGTTGTTTTTACAAATGCCTTTACGCCTTTTCCAGAAGTATCAATTCGTTCTACCGATGCATTGGTCATGATAGAAATCCCTGATTTTTTCATGGAACGTTCCATTTGTTTTGAAATATCTTCATCTTCGAGAGGAACAATATTGGGCATAAATTCAACAATAGTCACTTCTGTTCCCATGGCATTGTAAAAATGGGCAAACTCAACTCCAATGGCACCTGATCCAACTACAATCATTTTCTTGGGTTGTGTGGGTAAGGTCATTGCTTGGCGGTAACCAATAACTTTTATACCATCTTGTGGCAAATTTGGCAACTCGCGCGAACGTGCACCAGTAGCAATGATAATATGGTCAGCAGCATATTCAGTAACTTTCTTGTCTTTGTCGGTTACATCAACTTTTTTGCCTGGTTTTAGTTTTCCAAAACCATCAATAACGTCTATCTTATTCTTTTTCATTAAGAACTGTACTCCTTTACTCATGCCATCGGCTACATCTCTGGAACGTTTTACTACTGCTGAAAAATCTTTGTCAAATTCTTTTATTGTCAATCCATAATCGGAAGCATGTTTTAGGTAATCAAAAACCTGTGCAGATTTTAGTAATGCTTTTGTAGGAATACAACCCCAGTTTAAACAAACGCCGCCAAGGTTTTCTTTTTCGATTATGGCTACTTTAAAGCCAAGTTGTGAGGCTCGAATAGCAGTCACATAACCGCCGGGACCACTTCCTAAAACAATAATATCGTATTTCATTTTTTGTAATTTTCTAAATTAATTGAGAGTGCGAATTTATGGATTTATTTTAAAATTTATTCTACTTCGGTAGCAAACTGCGAATCGTAAAGTTTTTTATAATAGCCTTCGGTTTTAATTACGAGCTCCTGATGCGTTCCTTCTTCTACAATATGCCCTTTATCCATTACGATAATTTTATTAGTATTGATAATAGTTGCCAGTCGATGTGCAATTATTATCGAAGTTCTATTTTGAGTAATGGTTTCGGTTGCTTTTTGAATCAGTTCCTCGCTGTAAGTATCAATAGATGATGTGGCTTCGTCCAAAATCAAAATACTAGGATTGCTCATGTAAGCACGAAGAAAGGCAATGAGTTGCCGTTGTCCCGATGATAGCATTACCCCCCGTTCTTTCACATCATAATCATACCCATTGGGCAAACTCATAATGAATTTGTGAATCCCAATTTTTTTGGCGGCGGCAATTACAGCATCTCTTATTATGGCAGGATTATTTAAAGTAATATTGTTGTAAATGGTATCGGCAAATAGAAAAACATCTTGTAAAACAATGGCAATTTGTTGCCGTAGACTATCGAGTGTAAAATCGTTTATATTCTGATCATCAATATAGATTGCTCCCGAATTGATTTCGTAAAAACGGTTTAACAAATTAATGATGGTTGATTTTCCTGCGCCCGTAGCACCAACTATGGCAATCGTTTCACCCGATTTCACAGTAAGATTAATGCCCTTTAAAACTTCTTCGTTGTCAACATAACTAAAACGTACATTTTCAAATTTTAGATTCCCATCAAAATGACCCGCTATTGTAGTACCATCCCTTTGAACATCGATAGTGCTGTCTAAAATATCAAAAACCCTATTGGCAGCAATCATTCCCATTTGCATTTCATTGAATTTATCCGCAATTTGACGCAAAGGATTGAACAACATTCCTATAAACATGGTATAGGAAAACAAATCTCCAAAAGTGGTAAACTTATCGCCATCTAAAATATGAAAACCACCATAAAGCACCACAGCTGCTAGTGTTAGCGACGAAATAATATCCGCAATAGGAAAGAAAATCGAGTTGTAAAAAATAGTTTTTATCCAAGCATTGTTATGCTTACCATTAATTTCTTTAAATTTTTCATATTCTAGTTCTTCCCGATGAAAAAGCTGCACAATCTTCATTCCCGTAACACGCTCCTGAACAAATGTATTCATGTTAGCCACCTGCGTGCGTACTTCTTCAAAAGCTACCTGCATTTTGCGCTGAAAAATTCTGGTGATATACACCAATATCGGCATGGCAATAATAACAATCCACGTCAAACGCCAGTTCATGTAAAGCATAAAAAATAAAACCACCACCATTTTTATCAAATCACTAAATATCATGAACAAGCCCTGACTAAAAATGCGTGCAATTTGCTCAATATCAGAAACCGAACGAGTAACCAGCATCCCAACCGGCGAATTATCAAAATACTTCATCCGAAAACCCAACATATGTTGAAACAGTTTGATTCGAATATCTTTAATAATGTCTTGACCCAACAAATTTGCCCAAAAAACAAAATAAAACTGCGAAAATGTTTCTAACATCAACACAACTCCCATAAGCATTACATACAGCAACAACCCATGTTGATCCATGGGTTTTATATACTCATCAACTGTTTTTTTTAACAAATAAGGACGCAGCGCCGCAAAAACAGAAAGCGAAATAGCAAATAAAATCACACCATGATACCTGTATTTATAAGGTTTGGTATATTTTAAAATGCGTTTAAATAATTTAGTATCAAATGCTTTTGCTTGCACTTTTTTGTTGTTTTAATTTCATAATCCACAACTCACAACTCATATTCAATTTTGGTCAAATACAAACCTTGCGCAGGAACCGAAAAACCTGCTCTATTCCTGTCTTTACTGGCTAAAATGCTTTCAAAATCAGCCAAACTTATTTTTTCTGTTCCAATGTCAAGCATCGTTCCCACAATGGCACGAACCATATTTCTTAAAAATCGGTCTGCAGTAATAGTAAAAATTAGCTTATTTGCTACTTGTTGCCAATGGGCATCAAAAATAACACAATTAAAAGTGCCTACATCGGTCTGAACCTTCGAAAAACATTCAAAATCCGTATGCTTCAGCAATAGTTCGCAGGCAGCATTCATTTTAGAAACCACCAGCGGCGTCCAAAAATAAAAACTTCCATCATTTTCAAAAACATCTTTTGTGGTATGAATGTGGTATTCATAAGTTCTTTTCACTGCATCAAACCGCGCGTGCGCTGCAGCGTCAACCTGCATCACATCATAAACAACAATATCCTTGGGCAAAAACAAATTAAGCCTCTGTACCAATGGCGCAGCAACAAGAAGCGCGTCACAATCAAAATGAGCATACATCTCGCGCGCATGCACCCCGCTATCTGTTCGTCCTGCACCAGTAACAGCTACAGTTGTTTTCAAAAGTTTTGACAACGCCACAGTAAGTACTTCTTGCACAGAGCTGGCATTGGGTTGCATTTGCCAACCGTGATAATGGGTTCCTTTATAAGCTAGTTTTATGAAATATCTCAAAGCGTGCAGTTCCTTATTGTATGGTTACAAAGCTACAAAGTATTCAGCAAATACAAAGTTCGTTTGAAGGTTTGTAAAAAATACAATCTTTGAAAGACAATACTGTATAAACCTTCGCCAACCTACACCAATATGGGTGAATATGCGCTACTTTGTAGCGGGTATATACTAGTTAGTGGCTATTTTAGCGGAACTAAACAGAATAAGGAAATATGATGAAAATAATATTTTACACAATTGGAATTTTTCTTTTAACAATAAAAGGTTTTGGACAAAATAAGTCTGAAAACATAGTTTATGTTGTAGACAAAATCACAATACTTGAAGACCCAGAAAGAGGAAATGAAGTAACTGAAAATGATATTGCAGATATGAATGTAATTAAAAACAAAGACAGTTTAAAAGTCCTTGGTTTTGAAAAATTTGATGGAGCAATTTATATCTACACAAAGGAATACAGAAAAAGACCAGAAGAAATAAAACAAATTCCTTCTTCAAAACAAATGGAAAGAAAAAATGGAATTTGGTACTATAACAATGAAATCTATAACGGAAAATTCCTTGATTATTATTACAGCGGAAAAATTCAAGGCGAAGGAATATTAAAAAATGGGAAACTTGATGGATTACGCAAAATGTACTATCAAAATGGAAAATTATCACTCGAAAGATATTATACAAATTCAATTTCAAATGGACTTGAAAAAGAATATTATGAAGACGGGACTTTAAAACAAAAAGGCGAATTTATAAACGGTAAAGAAAACGGAATTTGGGAAACTTACTTTCCAAACGGACAAGTTAAACAAAGAACTAATTTAAAGAATGGAATAGTTGATGGAGAAAGCACAATCTATTATTCAACAGGGAAAATTTTATCAGTGGAATTAGGAGAAAATGGAAAAATAATTCCTGACAAAAGACTTGAAAAAATTACTCAACTTATGAAAAAGAGTAATGAAAGTAATCAAAATGGCGATTCAAAATCAGCAATCAAATATTGCAACAAAGCAATTGAATTAGATAGCGAATATGCTGAAGCATATTTTTCGAGAGGAACTTTGAAACTAAATGAAATGCAATTTGACGAAGCAATTATAGACTTTGATAAAGCATTAACACTCGAACCATTTATGACTTTTGCAATAGCCAACAGAGCATTTGCAAGAATAAGAAAATATGAATTTAGTGGCGACAGAGAATTAATGAAGAATAGTGAAGTGACGGTTTTGGCTTCAAAAAAGAAAACAGAAATTTCATCAGCCGAAAAAGAAAAGATTTGTGCAGATTTACAAAAAGCAATCTTTTTAGGCGACAATAACGAAATGGTTTTAGATGCTGAAAAACAATATTGTAAATAAAAAAAAACAGCCACTAACATCGGTTTGGAGAAATTGCGAATTTTGTGGTAAATTCAAGTTTAACTTTCGCAAGAAATTTTATCTTTAACAGAAAATAATTCGTTCCGAAGTTCGCAAAATCTCAAAGCGCGCGAGACGTTACCGACTGCAACCAGAATATTATCGTTAACAACTAGCAGATTGCAACCAACAACTACCAACTACCAACTATCAACCATCAACCCACAACGCTGCACAATAATAAAAGATACTTAACAAAAGAATTTTATCTTTGTTGTAAACACCTGCTTTGAAAAAAATCCTCCTCCTTTCCGATACCCACAGTCACCTCGACGAAAAAATAATAAAATACATTCATCAAACAGACGAAGTATGGCATGCCGGCGATATTGGCGATTTAAAAGTCACCGATACCATAAAAACAATAAAACCCCTGCGCGCAGTATACGGCAACATCGATGATAGTAAAGCCCGAGTAGAATTTCCATTGCACAATAAATTTCTGTGTGAAAATGTTGCCGTTTGGATAACCCACATTGGCGGTTATCCCGGCAGATACAACCAGTACATTCGTACCGAAATACAAACCAATCCCCCCAAACTATTTATTACCGGACATTCACACATCCTAAAAGTACAATTTGATAAAAAACTAAACCTCCTGCAACTCAACCCCGGCGCTTGCGGCATTTATGGCTTTCATCAAGTGCGCACCATGTTGCGCTTTCAAATAGATAACGATAAAATTCAAAATCTTGAAATCATCGAATTGGGAAATCGCTCCAAATAGTCATTAATTGTTAAGAAAATAAAAGTACTAATAAAACATAACATTTTACTCGTAATTAAATAACAATACAACGTTCCTTCTTATGTACATTTGTACAAGGCAACGTTGCCTCCTAAAAAAAAAAAAATGAAAAAAGTAATGATGATTGCATTAATGGTATTTATATGCAGTTTTACGTTTGCAAAAACACCCCCAAAAGCAGTAGCGGATGCCTTTATGAAAAAATTTCCAACTGCCACCAAAGTGACATGGGGAGTTGAAGGTCCGAAAGAGTGGGAAGCAGAATTCACAATAGATGGGGAGAAAATTTCAGCAAATTTTAACGAAAATGGAACTTGGTTAGAAACCGAAAAAAAAATTAAAGCAGCCAATTTACCAAAAGCAGTTCAAGCAGCAGTTAATAAAAAGTATAGCGATTGGAAAATTGCAGAAGCTGACAAAACAGAAACCGCAAAACACGGGACAATCTATGAAGTTGATTTAAAAAAAGGAATGAAATCCAAAAGTCTAGCCTTCAAAGAAGACGGAACATCAGTAAATGAATAGGGATTTAAATTTTTACAAATACAAAAATAATGGGAATTGGTTTTTAGTACTAGTTCCCAATTTATTTTGAAATTTTTTTCTTATTTTAGCACAGATTTAAAATAAAATTACTGACTGTTTAACATATTAAATACAATACAATGAAAAAAATAGTTCATCTTTTAATAATCGTTCTTTCCATTAGTAGCTGCGTTGCTCAAAACTATAAAGTTTCAAAAAAAATAAATATTGCTGGCGATGGTGGTTGGGATTACCTTACCGTTGACGAGGTAAACCAGCATTTATTCGTATCTCACGGAAACGTGGTTGAGGTAATTGATCTAAAAACAGACAAAACCATTGCTACAATTCAAGATACCAAAGGGGTTCATGGCATTGCTATTGCCAATGAGGTAAATAAAGCCTTTATAACCTGCGGAAAAGACAATTCGGTCACCATTGTAGATTTAAAAAACTTTGAATTAATCGAAAAAGTTACCATTCAGGGTCAACGACCAGATGCCGTTTTGTACGATGCCTTTTCAAAAAAAGTATTCACCTACAATGCAAAATCCAATGACACCACCGTTCTTGATGCCCTTACCAATAAAATTGTAAAAACAATACCCTTGGGAGGAAAACCTGAATTTTCTGTTACCAATACTAAAGGGTTGATTTACGTAAATATCGAAGACAAAAATGAAATCAAAACCATTGATGCCAACAAATTAGAAGTTACGGCAACATGGAGTATAGCACCTGGCGATGAACCATCGGGACTAGCGATTGATGTTGAAACGAACAGATTATTTTCGGTTTGTGGAAATAATGTAATGATAATTGTAGATGCCTTGAGCGGGAAAGTTGTCCAAAAATTACCTATAGATGAGGGTTGCGATGGTGTAGCATTTGATGCCAAAAATAAATTAGCTTTTAGCTCCAACGGAATCGGAACCATTACAGTGGTAAAAGAAGAAAATGCCAATACTTTTTTAGTTCAACAGACTATAAAAACACAAAAAGGCGCACGAACCATTGCATTGAATAAAACCACTAATCAATTATATTTACCTACCGCCGATTTTGAATCAAAACCAGCACCAACTACCGAAAATCCAAAACCTAGAGCTAGTTTAAAACCTAATTCTTTTGTAGTTTTGATTGTAAATCCCATTAGTAAGAAATAAAATGTTATGGAAAAACAATCCAAAAACAAACCCTACAGTATAAAAAATGTAACTCACGAACATCAAAGCAGTTTATTAAGTTCACAACGTTTTGCTATTTGGATAACAACTAAAATTGGCACGATGCCATTTTTTTACATTATATTTGTTTGGACGTTTACATGGCTTTTATGGAATATTTTTGCTCCAAAAAACTTACAATTTGACGAATCACCAAATTTTTTAATGTGGTTATTTATTTCAAATATGATTCAAATTTTTTTGATGCCATTATTGTTGATAGGACAAAATCTTCAAGGAAAAAATGCCGAACTGTTAGCCGACAATGATTTTGAAGTTAATATTAAAGCCGAAAAAGAAATTGCCGAATTAAAAAAAGAATTATTAGAAATTAAACAACTTTTAAAAAAACATTTAAAAGAATAAAATGAAACTAAAGTTTTCAATTATATTTTTTCTTTTTATAATCAAGTCTTTTTCTCAAGAAAAGGACTTGATTTTTTATATACAAAAAGCACAATCCAATTCGCCGCTACTAAAGGATTTATCCAATCAAATTAAATCAAATAAAATAGATAGTTTGATAAACAGAGCTAATTATAAACCTCAAATTAAAGCAAATTTGAATGCTTATTATGCTCCCATTTTAGACGGATTTGGTTATGACTTAACGTTGAGTAACGGACAAACAGTTTCAGGACTTGTAGGTATAAACAAAAAAATTATCGGTAAAAACCAAATAAATACCCAAGGCGAAAGTTATCAGTTGTTGAAAGAAGCAATACTGTTAAACAAAAAAGTAGCCATAAAAGAGTTAAACAAATTAATCATTGGACAATACATTACGGCGTCGGGAACTGCTCAACAACTGGACTACAATAAAAAAATGGGATTTTTGCTCAAAGATGAATCCAGCATTTTAAAAAAACTAACCCAAAATTCGATATACAAACAAACAGATTATTTACTGTTTCTATCCACCGTAAAACAACAGGAATTGCAATTATTGCAGTTAAAACAACAGTATCAAAATGATTTGGGATTGCTCAATTATTTATCTGGAGAAACAGATACCACTTTCGTGAATTTAAAAAAGCCGAACATAACAATACAAGAATCATTTTCTAATTCTAAAAGTGTATTCCTCAAACAATTTGAAGTAGATAGTCTTAAAATTATCAATCAAAACAAATTGATAAACAATGCGTATAAGCCTTCTTTATCTTTGTTGGGCGATGCAGGATATTTATCGGCTTTTGTTTTAGATGCTCATAAAAATTTTGGATTTAGTGTCGGTTTAGGTCTGTCCATTCCTGTTTATGACGGCAATCAAAAATCGTTGCAACATCAAAAAAATCAAACAGCATTGAACACTAATTTGGCGTACAAAACCAATTTTAATAAGCAATACCAACAACAACTTTTGCTCTTGCGTCAAAAACTCCAACAAGCTATTGCCATCGAAAATCAATTGCAATTACAACTTCAAATAGTGGATGCCTTAATCGAGGCCAACAAAAAATTATTACTCACGGGCGATGCACAAATTACCGATTATGTGATTGCTATTGGCAATGTAATTACTATTAATAATACTATTTCGCAAAATAAAATCAATACACTTCAGCTTATTAATGAAATTAATTATTGGAATAATAATGACTAATATTATGAAGAATTATATACTGTTTTATATGCTGCTTGCTGTCTTTTTTACTTCTTGTAAAGACGCTACAGTAGCCGAAAAACCAATAGATGTTAGGGTTCCGGTAACTTTAACTACAATTGATACATTGGGAATCGCAAGTTATATTGATCTTAATGCAACTGCCACTTATCTAGTAAAAAACACTATTAAAGCCAATGCAACGGGTTATTTAAATTCGGTCAATGTGGCAACAAATGATTTGGTAACTATCGGAAAAGAATTATTTTCTATCAAAACTCGTGAAGCAAAAGTTTTAGGAAATACTATCAATAAAATAGATCCCTCGCTCCAGTTTGGTGGTGCCATTCGGGTGCGTTCTAACACAAACGGAATTGTAACTATGGTCAATGTGCAACAAGGCGATTATGTTCAGGATGGTGATGTTTTAGTTACAATAAATGATACCAAAAGTTTTGCAATACTATTGAGTTTGCCTTTTGAATTGAAAAAATATATTGCCATAGGGAAACAATTGACTGTTACTTTGCCCGATGCTACTTCCAGAACAGCAACGGTTCAAAAATTTTCACCAACGGTTGACGCAGCGTCGCAAACGCAAAATGTTGTCTTAAAAATAAACGGTAAACAAGACATCCCCGAGAATTTAATAGTAAAAGTTAGAATCAACAAAGGATCGAATGCAAAATCCATATCGGTACCAAAATCTGCAGTGTTGAGTGATGAAACCGAAACTAAATTTTGGATTATGAAAATGATAAACGCCAATACCGCTATTAAAATCCCGATAACAAAAGGCATTCAAACCGAAAACAAAATTGAAATCGTATCGCCCGTTTTAACTCTTGAAGACAAAATTTTGCTAACAGGAAATTATGGAGTTGCCGATACGATTAAGGTGAAAGTGGTAAAAAAATAATTCTAATGAACAACTTCTTTGTAAAACATAAAAACGGTTTAAGTGCGATGATTTTCCTAATTATTTTAGGAGGATTTTTTGTGTATTCCAAAATGCAAACGAGTTTGTTCCCCGAAATTACATTTCCAAAAATAAAAATCATTGCCGATGCAGGTCAGCAACCCATTAACAAAATGATGATTACGGTAACCAAACCGCTTGAAAATGCCATCAAAAAAGTACAAGATTTAAAAACCGTTCGCAGTACCACCAGCAGAGGAAGTTGCGAAATTTCAGCTTTTATGGACTGGAAGGCAGATGTTGATATGAGTAAAACACGTATCGAAGAACAAATTAGTCAAATTCAAAATAATTTGCCCGCAAATGTTCAAATTACGGTCGAAAAAATGAATCCCTCCATACTTCCTGTTATTGGTTATGCTATCGAAGGCAGTGGAAAATCAGCAATTGAACTCAAGAAATTGGCCAATTTTACTATCAAACCCTTTCTCTCGCAAATTGAAGGCGTTTCGGAAATTCGCATCATCGGAGGAAAAGAAAAAGAATATTGGTTGGCGTTAGATTTTAATAAAATGTCTGCGTTAGGAATTTCTCCAAGTGCCATCACGCAAGTTTTAAACCAGACTAATTTTATAAAATCCAACGGTTATTTATCTGATTATCGCTATTTGTATTTAACTATTACTGATGCGCAAGTCGATAAAAAAGAAGAACTCGAAAACCTCGTCATAAGCAATAACGGAAAAGGAATTGTAACACTAAAAGATATTTCAAACGTTGAAATAAGAGAAGCCAAAGAATATATAAAAGTCAATGCCAATGGCAAGGAAAGTATCTTGGTAGCCGTTATAAAACAACCCAATGCCAACTTGATTGCGCTAACGGATGCCATGAATTCTAAACTCACAGTTTTAAAAAAAATACTCCCAAGCGGCATTAAAATTACACCCTATTATCAGCAAGCTACTTTTGTAAACGATGCTGTGAAAAGCGTGACCGATAGTTTGTTGATTGGATTATTATTAGCCATCATCGTTGCTGTTCTATTTTTGAAATCCGCTAAAGCTAGTGCTACAATTTTGATAATAATTCCGGTAACATTGGGATTAACATTGATGGTTTTATACCTCACAGGAAACACCTTCAATATTATGACTTTAGGCGCTATTGCTGCTGCTTTAGGATTAATTATAGATGACGCCATTGTAGTTGTTGAACAAATTCATCGCACACACGAAGAGCATCCAGATGAACCCACTGTATCGCTAGTACAAAAAGCAATTCACTATTTATTTCCAGCAATGGTAGGTTCGTCCATTAGCACGATTGTAATTTTTATCCCATTTGTATTGATGAGTGGCGTAGCAGGTTCTTATTTTAAAGTACTGACCGACACGATGATTATCACTTTAGTGTGCTCCTTTTTTGTAACTTGGTTGTTGCTTCCAGTTGTTTATTTGTTATTATCTAAAAATGATAATGCTACAAATGAAGTTCAAAATGAAATCAAAATTCCCGAAGTTAAAACTCAAAATTGGGTTGCGTATTTTATTGGAAAACCAACAATTAGTATTGTTTTTTGCATTGTTTTAGTACTTTCTATTTTGATAATTTTGCCCAATTTAGAAACAGGATTTTTACCAGAAATGGATGAAGGAAGTATTGTTTTAGATTATCAAAGTCCACCAGGAACTTCGCTTGAGGAAACAGATAGAATGCTGAACGAAGTTGAAAAAATTATCATAAAAATTCCCGAAGTTGATGCATACAGTCGCAGAACAGGTACACAAATGGGATTTTTTATCACAGAACCAAATCGTGGAGATTACCTTATTCAATTAAAAAAAAATCGTAACAAAACCAGTAACGATGTTATTGATGAAATTCGTACCAAAGTAGAGGCTACGCAACCAGCGCTACGCGTAGATTTTGGACAAGTAATGATGGATATGCTCGGCGATTTAATGAGTTCGGTTTCACCGATAGAAGTAAAAGTGTATGGAAACAACCAAATTGAATTACAAAAAATTGCTAAAGATGTTACCAGCATTGTAAAAAAAGTTAAAGGAACGGCAGATGTTTTTGACGGAATTGTTTTGGCGGGACCAGCAATAAATATTGTTCCAAATTATGCGCAGTTGGCACAATATGGCATTACTCCAACCGATTTGCAATTTCAAATGCAAACTGCTCTAGAAGGCAATGTAGTGGGAAGTTTGCTTGAAAATGAAAAACAAACTCCTATTAGATTGATTTATGCAAACGGTCAAAAACGAAGTTTAGAAGATATTAAACAACTCAAAATATTTTTACCAAATGGAAAAACGGTAGCCATTTCGAGTTTAGTTACTATTACTATTGAAAAAGGTGTTGCCGAAATTCAACGCGAAAACCTCCAAATGATGAGTGTAATTACGGGAAGATTGGACAATCGAGATTTGGGAAGTGTAATGAATGAGATTCAGACCAAAGTTACTGCGGATATTCATATGCCAAATGGATATTACATCGAATATGCTGGAGCTTACAAGGATCAACAACAATCTTTCAAGGAACTATTGTTGATTTTAATTGCCTCATCCTTATTGGTTTTTGGTGTAATTTTATTTCTCTTTAGAGATTTCAGAATT
The DNA here is from genome assembly GCF_025352015.1 of Flavobacterium sp. GTDB lineage: Bacteria > Bacteroidota > Bacteroidia > Flavobacteriales > Flavobacteriaceae > Flavobacterium. The sequence continues at coordinate 15,379 of NZ_JANXUG010000050.1, read as the reverse complement.
GCATTTGTTATTCTTTTAATCTCTGTTTTAGGAATTTCGGGAAGTTATATATTGCTCTTTATGACCAAAACGCCTTTAAATGTTGGAAGTTATACAGGAATTATTATGATTGTGGGTATTATTGCCGAAAACGCCATTTTTACATTTCTTCAATTTAGAGAAACTTTCAAACTGACAAGAAATGTAAATCAGTCAATAATTTATTCTATTTCAACTCGATTGCGGCCCAAGTTAATGACTGCTTTGGGCGCTATCATTGCACTTTTACCATTAGCAATTGGGGTAGGAACCGGTTCAGAACTGCATCAACCATTAGCTATTGCTGTAATTGGTGGGTTTCTTATTGCCATGCCTTTATTGCTTGTTGTTTTGCCTAGTTTATTAGCACAAGTTTATAAAAATGAAAAGCATTTCAAACACATGGAATAAATTAGATAGTTATAAATTTAATATACTTCGTTGAACTATGTCTAAAAATTAGTTCTTAAAACGTACTATAAAACAAGTAAAAGTTTAGTGTATATTACAAAACTGCGACCATCGAAATCTCGATATTTACGCCTTTGGGTAAACCAGCAACTTGCACCGTTTCGCGTGCTGGTGCCGTTTTCTCATCAAAATACTGCGAATAAATCGTATTTATACGAGCAAAATCGCACATATTCATTATAAAAATGCTGGTTTTAGCAACGTTATCAAAAGTCATATTAGCAGCCGCTAAAACGGTTTTCATGTTTTCCATTACTTGCTTGGTCTCGTTTTCAATAGTATCAAGAACCAATTCCATAGTTACAGGGTTTAATGCAATTTGACCCGAAGTGTACAAGGTATTTCCAACTAAAACTGCTTGACTGTAAGGTCCAATTGGTGCTGGGGCTTTATCGGTAAAAATTATTTTTTTCATTTTGTGTCCATTTATAGTACTGAAATATTTCATCGTTTTATGAAATAATGTAAAGAGAATTTAAGTGTTTATACGACGGACTTTATCTAATAATACTATCCGCCTGATTTCGCTTATCATATTTAATGTCGCTCAATACTCCGGCTTTTATTCCAATAAAGAATCCCCAGTAGGGATTTGGACCGAAGGGAACCCAGTTAAAATCCATGCGCCAACTTAATAAATCTCTTTCAAAACGGAGCTGTGTAAAGGTAACCCCTTTTAATACTAAATCATAGCCAGTGGAAACACCGACTTTCCATTTGGGTGTTAAATCGGTATTCATAGAAACCATTATTGAGTTTCCGGTTATTTTTTTCTCTCGACTATTGTTAGAATACGTTAACGAGTAGGCAAAGTTCATATCCCACGGCAATTTGTATTTAAAAAATTCTGACGGTGTATCGCCTTTATTTTTATCATCGTCTTTAAACTGACTTTTTCTTCTATCGCTCAAGTCAGTATTATTACCAAATAAATCGTCTTCGCGTCCGCCATTTTGCTTGCCTTGTGTGTTTTTCTTTTCAGAATTTTGCCCATCCCTGCTCGAAAAAATGTAGCTCAAAGTCATATTGGCACTTGTCATTCTAAACAAACTGCCGCCATTGTCTATGTTCCAAGTATTAATTTTTTTTCCAGCATTGTTTACAGCATAAGGATCCAAGGTTGCTGCAAAGTTAATATTCATTTTTTGTTTCAGTAATTGTGTTCCGCCACTCACTCGCATTGGTGACCATTTCAACGAATCGGCAGTAATATCATAACTTGTTGAAAAGTTTAAATTGTTTAACAACATTACTTTCTTTGGTTCTGTTTTAGTCGAATCTTTGTCGGTTACTTTGGCCTCAAAAGTATTACTCAAATTGAATCCCACATTGTTTGACATATTTTTTCCTGGTGAACCAAACATTCCACCTTCAAATCGGGTATAATCCTTAATCATAGTGCCGCTTCCGTCAGAATCATACGTGTCATAATATTTTGAAAAACTGGGCGTATAACTATACGAAACGTTTGGTCGTATTACATGACGTATGGCCTGAATTTTTTTGTTTTCACCAAATTTAAAAGTTCCATAAATTGTGGTTCCTAATCCTGCAGAGAATGAGTAGGTTCTAAAAGCATCAAAACCTTTTACATCTACCACAGCTTCTTTATTTAGGATAGGATCATACTGTTTTCGTATAGTTTTTAAATACCACACCTCGTTATAATTCAATGAGGTTGTAGCGCTAAAATATTTGAACACTTTAAAATTTGTGCTCAAGGGAATACTGTGTTGAAAACCTACTTTAGCATCATTAAACATTTGTGATTTGAAGAAAAATGCATCGTTCGTTACAATCCGGTTTTCGCCTCTTACATTGTACTGCAAATTGATATTCTTAAAAAAACCTTTTTTGACGCCATTTTTTGGAGCAAAGGGATACATTCTGTCGACACTTAACTGAAAGGTCGGTAAGGTCATGTTAATTTCTTGGGTATTGGTATTTTGAGAATGCGTTGCCGTCAATGATAAATTGACTTGTGGAATTGTATTAAACGTTTTTGAATATGAAATAGAGGAACTTAAGGAATTATTTAATCTTGAACCCACGTTACTTTGATTGAGAGAATTCACAAAATATTTGCTACTTCCCAAGTTTACCGAAGCCGAAAATCGAGAATTTGGGTTAGATTTTGCATCTTTAGAGTGCGTCCACTGAATGTTGTAAATATTGGTTACCGAATAATCAGGATAACCTCTTTCGCTATTGATTAGATTTTCAAATCGGATATTCACGTTTCCTAAAAACTTATATTTTTTTGCATAGGAAGATTGAAAACGCATGGCATAACTTCCGTTGGTGTAATAATCTCCTAAAATAGCCAAATCATAATTATCGCTTAATGCAAAATAATATCCTCCATTTTGCAATGAAAATCCTCGAGTATTACTGTCATTGTAAGAAGGTATGATTAAACCCGAACGACTTTTTTCGGTCATTGGAAAAAATGCAAATGGCAACGATATGGGAGTAGGTACGTCGGCAATGACCATATTGGTGAAACCAACTACAATTTTTTTACCAGGAACAAGTTTTACTTTGCTGGTTTGAAAATAATATTCGGGATCATCGATGTCTTTGGCAGTGGTAAACCGAGCACTTTTCATGAAGTAAACCGAATCGTTTTCTTTTTTAGTAACTTGAGCTTTTACTTTAAATTCGCCTTGGTCTGTTCTTGAATTCCAAACTAATGCTTTTTTTGTTTTATAATTAAATCGAATAGAATCAGGTTCTATAACATTTGTACCTTGTTTAAAAACAGGTCGTTGGGTAAACGCTCCCGTTGAATCTTTAATTCTACCTGCATAAACTTCATTTTTTTGGTAATCAAAAACAATAATCCCCGATTTTAATTCAATATCTTGGTAATATAATTCGGCTTTGTCATACAAAGTAACCAACTTTTTCTTTTGGTCAATTTTAGCAGATTTTAGCGCTTTGTATTTAACCTTTCCTTCTAGGATGGGTTTTTTCTTTTTGATGCTATCGAGTTTGATAGTGTCAGTGGCTTTAGGACTGCTTTCGATTGCTTTTTTGGGTGTATCTATTTGATTTTTAGGAGCAAAAGATTTCTTTTTCTTGGATAATTCTTGTGAATATGCTTTTTGCCTTCCTAATGTTAGGAAAATTGTTAAAAAAACGATATAAAATAAGTTTCTTTGCAACGGTTTAATGCTATTTTTGTAGAAATATGGATTGATTTTTGACGTGACAAACTTAAACAATATTTTCGGTCAAAAATAAGGAAATATGGTTTTATAACCTTTCGGTTTTAATTAAAATTAACTTTTTATATTCTTATGAATAACACCAAATACTGCACCTATTTTTGCACAGCTATATTTTTTTTAGCTTCAAATTCTATTTTTGGTCAGGCCAAATTTAAAGTTACCCTTGATGCTGGACATGGAGATCACGATTATGGTGCTGTATATCATGGTCACATTGAAAAAAATATTGCTTTGGCAGTAGTGCTAAAAGTGGGTAAATTATTGGAAAAAAACGCAAGTATTGATGTTTTTTACACTCGTAAAACAGATCAGTTTATAGATTTGGTTGAGCGCGCTAATATTGCGAACCGTGCTGATGCCAATATTTTTGTCTCCATACATTGTAATGCGAATCCAAATAATGCCGCAGATGGTTGTGAAACTTATGTAATGGGTTTATCCAAAAACGCATCCAACCTTGAGGCGGCAAAAAGAGAAAACTCCGTAATTACTTTAGAGAAAGATTACAAACAAAAATACGAAGGATTTGACCCAAAATCACCAGAATCAATGATTGGTCTCACAATGATGGGTGAAGAATATCTTAACAACAGCATTGCATTGGCAGGAAAAGTTCAAGAACAATTTATGAAAGTTGGCAAAAAAAGCCGTGGAGTAAAGCAAGCGCCTTACATGGTTTTGCACAAAGCCTACATGCCAAGAATCTTGATAGAAATGGGTTTTATCTCAAATCAAACAGAAGGATCAAAATTAGATTCGGAAGACGGACAACAAGAAATTGCTGAATCTATTGCCAATGCAATTATAAGTTACAAAAAAGAATATTTTGGTGCGAGTGATAGCGATGCGATAATTAAACCTTCTCAAAAAGTAGTGCCTGCAAAAGTTATCGATTCGGCCATAAAAAAACCTTTAGTAAAAACGCCTACCGTAATCAAAAAACCAGAAGCAAAACCAGAAACAAAACCAGAAGTAAAAAAAGAAGTTGTGTCTTCTGTTGAAGCTTCGTTCAAAGTACAACTTTCAGCAAGTGGAAAGAAATTAGAACTTGTTCCCAGTAATTTTAATGGTTTAAATACTATTTCAATTATTTCTGAAGGTAATTTATACAAATACATGTACGGTGAAACCACTAATTATGATCAAGCCAAACGCTTACTTGTAGAAGCTAAATCAAAAGGCTACAATTCTGCTTTTATAATTGCTTTCAAAAACGGCAAAAAAGTTTCTGTTCAAGATGCATTAAAACAATAATAACAAGGAGTTACAAGATTTTATTTTAACTTTGCAAAAAAAATATCAGCATTGAAAATTACTAGAGAAATTAAGACCGCAATATTAGTTATAGCCTCTATTTTACTGTTTATTTGGGGTTATAGTTACCTAAAAGGAAGAGACTTACTAACCAATTACAAAACTTTTTATGTTCAGTATGATAATGTAGAAGGTTTGTTGAAAGCCGCGCCAGTAACCATCAATGGATTAATCGTCGGTAAAGTCCACAAAATAGAATTTCTAAATAATTCAGGAATAATTCGGGTTGAACTCCAAATAAAATCAGATTTTCCTTTTTCAAAATCCAGTATAGCATCTATTTATGAGCCTGGATTAATTGGCGGAAAGCAAATTATGATTAATCCTAATTTTGATGATACAACTATTGCTGAATCCGGGGCTATGCTACGAGGAGATGTCAAGCCTGGGTTGACCACTTTAGTAGCGCAACGTTTAACACCACTCCAAGAAAAAGTCGAGAAAATGGTAGTTTCTGCGGATTTGTTATTAAAGAATGTTAATTCTGTTTTGGATGTGAAAACCAAAGAAAATATAAAAAATAGCATTGCCAATTTAGATATTACTCTCAATGAATTTAAAGTAGCTTCAAAAAATGTTAATGAAATGTTGGTCGACAATAAAGGTAAAATCAGCTCTACCGTTACTAACTTTGATAAAACAGCTGCTAATTTCGCCAAGATTTCTGATTCTTTAGCAAAAATTAACATTGGAAAAACTGTTAAAAATTTAGAAAAAACATTAGCAAGTGTTGATAAAATAATATCAGATGTTCAATCAGGAAAAGGAACTTTGGGCAAATTAACAAAAGACGAAACGCTGTATAATAATTTCACCAAATCATCAAAAGAGCTAGAATTGTTGCTTCAAGATTTACGTTTAAATCCAACTCGTTATGTAAATGTTTCGCTGTTTGGAAAGAAAAACAAACCTTATAAATCACCTGTAAACGATACTATAAAAAAGTAAAACTATAGCCATGATGTATATCCAAAACATGCTGTTTGCTATTATTCTTTTTGGGGGAATAAGTTTTTTTGTTAAAAATGTAAAAAAACTTCAACGCAATATCAATTTGGGTCATACTGTCAATCGCTCTGATAATCAATCCGCGCGCTGGAAAAACATGTTCAGAATAGCACTTGGACAGTCCAAAATGGTAAAAAAACCAATCGCTGGATTTCTTCATGTTATCGTTTATGTTGGCTTTGTTATTATCAACATTGAAGTCCTTGAAATTATCATTGACGGATTATTGGGAACACATAGAATATTTTCATTCCTCGGAGGATTTTATAGTTTCCTCATTGGTTCCTTTGAAATTTTGGCAGTTTTAGTTTTAGTCGCGGTGATTGTTTTTTGGCTTCGACGAAATGTTGTAAAACTAAAACGTTTCGCAAGCCCTGATTTGAAAGGCGCACCAAAAAAAGATGCTGATGTAATTTTGTACTTCGAAATTGTTTTGATGTCATTGTTCCTCATAATGAATGCTACAGATTTGCATTTTCAGGGGATGAATTCAGGAAATGTCATATCACAATTTATTAATCCGTGGTTTAAATCTTTGGATATTGTTCAGGTCGAGGCTATCGAACGAATAGCCTGGTGGTTGCATATTATAGGGATTTTAATGTTCTTAAATTATTTATATTATTCAAAACACTTACATATTCTTTTGGCTTTTCCAAATACATTTTTTGCTGATTTGAATCCAAAAGGACAATTCGATAATTTAGAAAGTGTTACCAAAGAAATAAAGTTGATGATGGATCCCAATGCCAATCCGTATGCAGCAGAATCTGTTGATGTTAATGCCACTCCAAGTAAATTTGGAGCTTCTGATGTGCAGGATTTGAATTGGGTACAGCTATTAAATGCATACACTTGTACCGAATGTGGTCGTTGTACTTCTGTTTGTCCCGCAAACATAACCGGCAAAAAATTGTCGCCGCGTAAAATCATGATGGACACCCGTGACAGAATTGAAGAAGTAGGACGAAATATTGACACCAATAAAAGTTTTGTTCCTGATAATAAAGCATTATTAAATGACTACATCACTCCTGAAGAACTCTGGGCTTGTACTTCCTGCAATGCTTGTGTTGAAGAATGTCCTGTAAATATAAGTCCGTTATCCATTATTATGGACATGCGAAGATATTTGGTTATGGAACAAAGTGCGGCACCACAATCATTAAATGCAATGATGACCAATATTGAAAATAATGGTGCGCCTTGGCAATACAACCAACAAGATCGATTAAACTGGAAAAACGAAAACTAATTTAATAAAAATCAAATTGCCATAAACGTGAGACTTGGGAATTTGTCTAATGAATGTGAAATAATAAAATTTTAAAAAAATGAAAGCGGAAGACATTGACAAAAAACTGCAAAGCATCACAGAAAACGGACAACAGTTAAGTCCCATTTTACCAGAAGGAATTAAGAATTATTTAATCGATATAGACGGAACGGTTTGTGACGATATTCCAAACGAAGAACCAGAGCGAATGTTGACCGCAGAGGTTTATCATGATGCTTTAATAACTTTGAACAAGTGGTATGATGAAGGCCATATTATATTTTTCTTCACATCACGAACAGAAGCACACCGAGAATATACCGAAATTTGGTTAAAAAAATTTGGCTTCAAATACCACGGAATACTTTTCGGAAAACCACGAGGAGGCAATTACCACTGGATAGATAATCACTTGGTAAAAGCCACTCGTTACAGAGGAAAATTTACCGATTTAATAGAAAAAGAAGTCACCATCGAGGTATTTGATGATGAACACCACGAATAGGTAATTCGGTTATTTGTGGATTTGGTTATTTGAAATAGCCGAATTAACAAATAATCAAATAACCACATAACCAAATTAACAAATATGTCAGAAGTATTAAATGTGCCAACCATGGCAGAAATGATGGCTCAAGGAAAGCAACCCGAAGTATTATTTTGGGTTGGTTGTGCTGGTAGTTTTGACGACAGGGCAAAGAAAATAACCAAAGCATTTGTTCGTATTTTAAACCGTGCTAAAGTAGATTTTGCGGTACTTGGAACTGAAGAAAGCTGCACAGGTGATCCTGCAAAAAGAGCAGGAAATGAATTTTTGTTCCAAATGCAAGCTCTTATGAACATTGAAGTTTTGAATGCGTATGAAGCTAAAAAAATTGTCACCGCTTGTCCGCATTGTTTTAATACTTTAAAAAACGAATATCCAGAATTAGGCGGAAAATATGAAGTAATTCATCATACAGAATTCATGAAATCGCTTCTCGATACGGGAAGATTAACGATTGAAGGTGGACAATTCAAAGGAAAAAAAATCACCTTTCATGACCCCTGCTATTTAGGTCGAGCCAATAACATTTATGAAGCGCCAAGAGATTTAATTAAAAAACTAGATGCCGAATTGGTCGAAATGAAACGCTCACGAGCCAACGGATTATGCTGTGGTGCGGGTGGAGCACAAATGTTCAAAGAACCAGAAAACGGTAATAAAGACATTAATATTGAAAGAACTGAAGAAGCTCAGGAAACAAACCCAGAAATCATTGCTGCAGGATGTCCATTTTGCAACACCATGATGACAGACGGTGTAAAAGCCAAAGAAAAAGAAACCCATGTCAAGGTTATGGACATAGCCGAATTAATAGCCAACGCACAAGATTTATAATATTACTTGACAATTGATAATGAATAATTGATAATTTGAATTCAACCCCAATTATCAAAATTCAAACTCATAATTCATAATTTAAAAATTCATAATTATTATGTACGTTCCCTTTGATAATTTACCCGAAGAATCTAAAATATGGATTTACCAATCTAACCGAAAATTTTCAGACGACGAAATCGATGAAATCGAAAAAGAGTTACGACCATTTATTGAAAATTGGTCAGCACACGGAACAGGATTAGAAGCATCTTATCTTTTGAAATATAATCGTTTTATAATTTTAGCGGTCAATCAAGAAATACAGAGCGTAACAGGCTGTTCTATTGATGCATCTGTTGCTTTTGTCCAAAATCTGGAACAAAAATACCAAGTCGATTTATTAGATAAAATGAATGTAACTTTCAAAAACGGAGCGCACATCGCATATAAATCATTACTTGATTTTAAACGAATGGCCAAAGAAAAAGCGGTTAATGAAAATACTATTGTTTTCAATAATTTAGTCAATACCATCGAAGAATTTAACGAAAACTGGGAAGTTCCTGCTGGAGAAAGTTGGCATAGCCGTTTCTTTTAATCCTTTTTACATGAAGAGTCTTTGGTTCAAAATAAGCATTTTGGCGATGGTATCGTTTTTGGTTACGAATTGTTCGTCCACCAAGGTTTTGCCTACCACAACAACTTTGACCAAGGCTGCAATTGCTGAAGATGAAGAAATTTATATTCCACAACTGAAATCGAACAGAAAAATTTTTTTCCCAGAAACAGTTGCCGAAACACATTGGGTTGATAGTATTTACAAACAACTTTCCTTCGAAGAAAAAGTGGGCCAATTATTTATGATTGCGGCTTATTCAAACAGAGATGCCACCCATGAAACAGACATCGACAAACTAATTACTGAAAATAAAATTGGTGGCTTAATATTTTTTCAAGGCGGTCCTTTTCGCCAAGCCAAATTGACTAATCATTTTCAGTCTAAATCCAAAATTCCATTATTCATTGGCATTGATGCCGAATGGGGATTAAGTATGCGTTTGGATTCTACATTTCGTTATCCTTTTAATATGACATTGGGCGCTATCAGAGATTTAAAATTGATAGAAAAAGTGGGAGTTAGTATGGCAAAAGAGAGTAAAAGGATGGGTGTTCATTTCAATTTTGCACCCGTTTTGGATATTAATACCAATCCTAAAAACCCAATTATTGGGTATCGTTCTTTTGGGGAAAATAAAGTCAACGTTACCGAGCATGCTATTGCTTTGATGAATGGCGTACAAGGTCAAGGATTATTTTCAACTGGAAAACATTTTCCGGGACATGGTGATACAGCAACCGATTCGCATACTTCGTTACCAACTGTAAATGCTTCTTTGGATCACTTACAAAAAGTAGAATTGTATCCCTACAAAAGAATGTTTGATGAAGGCTTGGTTTCAGTAATGGTAGCGCATTTGAATGTGCCTAGTCTAGAGCCAAGAGAAGGGTATCCAACTTCTATTTCTTATAATGTAGTAACCAATATTCTGAAAAACGAATTGGGTTTTGACGGACTTATTTTTACAGATGCTTTGAATATGAAAGGAGCGAGTAATTTCAGAAAACCTGGCGATATAGATTTAGAGGCTTTTCTTGCCGGAAATGACATTTTGCTTTTTGCCGAAAACGTTCCACTTGCGTATGAAAAAATTTGTATGGCGTATCAAGACAGCCTAATTTCTGAAACGCGTTTAGCCGAATCAGTAAAAAAGATTTTACATTATAAATTCAAGGCAGGCCTAAATAAATACAAATCCGTAGAGCCTATAAATTTATACCACGATATAAATCCAAATAGTAATGAGCAATTGCAATATGAGCTATACGAAAATGCAGTTACAGTTGTAAAAAACGCTGATGCAATACTGCCAATAAAAGATTTAAATCAGAAAATTGCTTATTTAAAACTTGGTGATGATACGAATAATACCTTTGTAAATACACTCAAGAAATATACAGAAGTTACCGAGATTTCGGATGCCAATGTTGATTCTTTATTAATCAAATTAAAAAGTTTTAATACCGTAATTATTGGTTATCACAAGTCAGATAAATCTTGGTGGAAAGTACCTGTGTTTACTGATATTGAATTGCAAATCATTGATAAGGTTGGAAAACAAAACAACGTTATTTTAGATTGTTTCGCCAAGCCTTATGTATTGTCGCAAATTCAAAACTTTGATGCTATTAAAGGATTGATAGTTTCATATCAAAATCAAGATATAGCGCAGCTAGTTTCTGCCGAATTACTTTTTGGAGCTATAGAATCCAAAGGGAAATTGCCCGTGTCAATCAATGATATTTTTAAAGTTGGAGATGGTTTGACAACCGCAAAACTTAATCGTTTAGGCTTCTCTATTCCAGAAAATGTTGGGATGAATTCTGAAAAATTAAAGCAAATAGAAACCATTGCACAAAAAACCATTGATGGTAAAATGGCTCCAGGAATGCAAATTTTAGTGGCTCGAAAAGGTAAGGTAATATACCAAAAATCCTTTGGTAAACAAACTTACGAAGGCAATGTTAAAGTAAAAAATACTGACTTGTTTGATGTAGCTTCGTTAACTAAAATAGTTGCTACATTACCCAATGTAATGCAGATTTATGATCAAAAGAAAGTTGCGCTTGAAACGCTTTTGGGGGATATGTTACCTATATTCAAAGGATCGAATAAGCAACAAATGACATTCAAAGAATTGCTCTCTCATTATGGCAGAATGCAAGCATGGATTCCGTTTTATAAAACTACTTTGGATTCAGCCAAAAAGCCTATGGATAAATATTATAAAAAAGTTTTTACCCAAGGATTTACCAAGAGAGTTTCTGATAGTTTGTTTTTGCGTGATGATTATCATGATACTATTATGAAGAAAATCATCAACAGCCCATTAATTGATAAAAAAGAATACCGTTACAGTGATTTTACGTTTATTATTTTGAAACAATATTTGCAAAAAATTACTGGGAAAAAGTTAGAGGATTTGGCAGCTGACAATTTTTTTAAAACACTTGGGATGAACAATACCTTGTATAATCCGTTAAAAAGGTTTGATAAAAGCGTAATTGCACCAACAGAAATCGACAACTATTTTCGACATACGACGGTGCAAGGGTATGTTCATGATATGGAAGCCGCTATGGAAGATGGAGTAGGCGGACATGCAGGTATTTTTTCAAACACGATGGATGTTGCCAAAATGATGCAAATGTATCTCCAAAAAGGAAATTATGGAGGACAGCAGTATTTTTCTGAAGCCACATTTAACGATTTCAATACGTGTTGGTTTTGTGCCGAAGGCAATCGGCGTGGTTTAGGATTTGATAAACCACAATTAAGTGGAGGAGGACCAACTTGCGGTTGCGTTTCTATGGATAGTTTTGGGCACACTGGTTTTACTGGAACTATGGCTTGGGCTGATCCAAAAACCGAAATAATCTATATTTTTCTTTCTAACAGAACCTTTCCAGATTCTAATTTGCCAAACATGCTTTCAAAAGAAAATATTCGTGAAGACATTCAAAAAGTGATTCAGGATGCAATTATAGATAAATAATCTTTAACTTTTTTTACATTATACTATTGGTATTTTTCTTAAATTCGTTGCATTAAAAATGCACTATGAAAATAGCCATTGTATGCTATCCTACCTTTGGAGGAAGTGGTGTAGTAGCCACCGAATTAGGACTTGAATTGGCTCATCGAGGTCACGAAATTCATTTTATTACCTATCGTCAGCCTGTGCGTTTAGCGTTATTAAATTCTAAAGTTCATTACCATGAGGTAAATGTTCCCGAATATCCTTTGTTTCATTACCAACCCTATGAATTAGCCTTGTCAAGCAAACTAGTGGATATGGTTAAACTCTACAAAATAGAATTGCTGCATGTACATTACGCCATTCCGCATGCTTACGCTGGTTATATGGCAAAGCAAATGTTAAAAGATGAAGGTATTTATATCCCAATGGTTACTACGCTTCACGGTACCGATATTACTTTGGTTGGAAATCATCCGGTATACAAACCTGCGGTGACTTTTAGCATCAATAAATCGGATGTGGTGACTTCGGTTTCCCAAAGTCTTAAAGATGAAACCAATAAGTTGTTCAATATCAAAAAGGAAATTCATGTAATTCCGAACTTCATTGAACTTGACAAAATCCGGAATGAAAAATTAATTTCATGTCAGCGGTCCGTCATGGCAAAAAAGGAAGAGCGCATCGTTACCCATATTAGCAACTTTCGAAAAGTAAAACGCATTCCTGATATTATCAAGATTTTTTATAAAATTCAGGAACAAATTCCAGCTAAATTAATGATGGTTGGAGACGGTTCAGAAAAGAGAAGAGCAGAACAATTATGTCAGGAATTAGGGATTGAGGACAAAGTAATTTTCTTTGGGAACAGCAATGAAATAGATCAGATTTTATCGTATTCGGATTTGTTTTTATTACCATCACAAACCGAAAGTTTTGGATTAGCAGCTTTAGAAGCTATGGCGTGGAGTGTTCCAGTTATTTCCAGTAATTCTGGAGGATTACCCGAAGTCAATTTTGATGGAATTTCGGGATACTTAAGTGATGTTGGTGATATTGACGGAATGGCTAAAAACGCGTTAAAAATTTTATCTGATGAGGTGATTTTAACTACCTTTAAAAAAAATGCGCTAATTACAGCAAAACAATTTGATATAAAAAACATATTACCTCTTTATGAGGAATTGTATCATAAAGCACTCTTAAAAAGTAAAGCAAAATGAAAAAAGTAATTGCTGTAATTATACTTTTGTTTTTAATCTCTTGTTCTTCAAATAAAAACGGAGCAAGTAGGTCGTTGTTTGAAGTGTTATCAATAAATAACGATGGTGGAGCTAATATTAAATTTTACGAAATACTGACAGAGCCAAAGGAAATCAAAATGCTTTTGGGAGATAAATTTTTACGCAAAATTATAAAACCTACCGATATTGCTAATAGCAGTTTTATTATTCTGAATGCCGGGTCAACAAAGGAAAGCTACAACAAAATAAAGATTGAAAAAGTGATAGAAACTCCAACTCAAATTGAATTATTCATTAAAGACACCCAAAAAAATATAGATGTTAATTTTGCAGATAATGAAACTCTACATCCGTACACAATTGTAAAAGTCAACTCGAAGAAACCTATTGTTATCAAATAAATAATCCCGTCTAAAGTTAGACAGGATTATTTATAGTATTTAATTTTTATTAAAATCTGTAACGAATTCCAAGTCCAATATCAGGACCAAAACTACGCTCTCTATACTTATCAGAATTAAAATAAATTTCAGGTCTAAAATCTAAAGACAGTTGAATCGGTGCTTCTTGAAAATTATATTCAATACCTATATCTCCTGCAGCAAGTAAGATAGTTCCACTCCCAGAGTAACCATTTTTGTCATAACTCCAACTGCCAACGCCTCCACCAACTCCTGCGTACCAATTAAAACCTTTATCAATATCCCAAACCCATTGGTACAAACCTACAAGTTTAAAAGCATTAACATCTTTACTGTTTCTAAAACCCAAATCTAACTCCAAACGATTGTTTTTAGACAATCCTCTTTGATAAGAAACTTCTCCGCCAAAACCATCGTTATCTCCAAGTCGAAGTCCTAATGCATTTTTCGAAATTTTTTGAGCCTGTGCAGTGAATGCTAATCCAATTAGCATAATTGCAAATAAAATAATTTTCTTCATTGTTTAATTTTTAATTAGTTTCCACGAAATTACACAAAAACTATGCCACATTCTTTACATAATTTCATAAATTTTTTATATAATTTTCTAATAAAATATTTAAAGATTTAAAACTAAAACTACTTTTATAAAATTTATTTTTTATCAATTGTAATAGTCGAGTGTTATAAATTATGTTGTCAATGAATTACTTCTCTTTAAAAATACGTTCAATCCGTTTATCAGGAACAAGCCACAATAAGGCAACAAAAATATAAATCCCTCCAGAGATTAGGATATAAAAATTAGCAAATACTATTGCAAAAACATACAACACCAAAGATCCTTTTCCCTTGATATCAATTCCTATGACCTACACCAATTCTGATTCTTTACCGTTATTATTAACAATAAAAGTTTGTAAAATAAAATATGCAATTCCATTCATTAACAAAATAATTCCGTACAACATCATTGGGAATGCAACAAAGTGGTTTTCGCCAATCCATGCGGTTGCAAAGGGAATAAGAGATAACCAAAATAGCAAATGCAAATTTGCCCATAAAATTTTTACGTCAACTTCTTTAACAGTATGCATCATATGATGGTGATTGTTTCAATAACCCCCATATAAATAAAACTTAAAACATAGCTCAAAAATATTGGCAACAAAGGCCTTAAGGACTCAAAAGTAGCACCTTCTGGAAGTTTGAATTCTAAAACCATGATGGTGATGATAATTGCTAAAACGCCGTCGCTAAAAGCTTCTATTCTGGTTTTATTCATTTTTATGGCTTTAGTCTAATTTATATATGTTAAATTAATTATGTCTTTAAATTCATACCAAGCTGTAAAAGAAGTAGCTATTAAGGCTATTGTTTTGTTCACTGGGCTTTGATTTTCATTTATTATCGATTTGAGTGCATACCAGT
>NZ_JANXUG010000011.1 GCF_025352015.1 Flavobacterium sp. | reverse complement strand
CCTATTTTAGGACGATTCATGGGTTTATTCACAACCTGACGTTCTGCGGCTTCACGAAGTGGCGAACTTCGGAACTGATTATTTTCTGTTAAAGATAAAATTTCTTGCGGAAAATAAACGTGAATTTACCACAAATTTCGCAATCTTGCCAAACGGCTGTTACCTGCTGTTTTTTTTATTTCAGTAACGTTTGAATTTCTTCAAATATAATTTGGCATTTTTTTACGGCGTAATCTTTTAAGTTTTCAATTTCTTGTTTGTTAAGATTTTCTGATATGATTGGTGGATTATCCATTTCAGTTAACAACTTTTTGTTTACGTCAATTATAAAATTTGTGTTTTTAAAAAAGTCATCATTTTCAGTTCTGCTATTTATTGTTTCAATAGCATTTATTTTTGCTAACTCAAGATGACTATCAATTATTTTAAAATTATCTTTCATTTGTTTCTATTTGTTGATTTTTATAAACTTATTAAAGTTTTCATAATTTGTTTCGTAGTACATGTCTTTATTTTCAAGTTTATAACCATTATATTCAAAGAAATAAAATTGAACAATTTTCTTTTCGTCAAAACAATATACATTTAATGCTAATTTGTGTTCAATGAATGAATTCAACGGGTCGTTTAGACTTTTATTAATTTCATTAGCTATCTTTAAATTTGAAAGGTTTTTTAAACTTATGAAAGACACTTTTCCATACGTTTTTAATTTAAGGTCTAAATTTATTTGTTTGTTATGTTCTACGCTTTCAATTTTAGCAAATTCACTTGGTTCTAAAACATAAAACTCATAACTATTGTTTGGAACCCAACCTTCTTTTATGGTTTCATATTTAAAATAACCATCTTTCATTTTTTTTAAAATTAAGATATATTTTGTTTCATTAATGACCACTTCCTTAATTTCAAAAGAAATAAAATTGTCAACTCCAATTGAATGGTCATTATAGTTTTCTAATAGTTTTTGATTTTTACCTAAATCTTCAGGAATTTTGTTTTGGTATTTTATCCATTGTCCAGATTCATTTTTAAGCCAACCAATTGCATTTGATAGTAATCCTTTATTTTCAGAAATTACAGGTAATTTTTGATTTTCTCTATTTTGTGAATAACTGTTAAATGCTAGTATTAGAAAGATTGAGAAGATAATTTTTTTCATTTTAGTTTCTGTTTACGTTTTGGTGGTTTAAAATAGCAGGTAACTACCTTATAGGCGCAAGTTTTAAACACCTATATGCCCTATTTGGCAAGATCGTCGCATGTTTTTTGTTTTTTTGTTGCGCTTATTTTTTTCCCGCCACTAAAATAACAAAAAAAAACTTAAAAACTTGCGAGAGGTTTTCGTATTACTCCGCAAGGCTCTCGTAGTAGTGTTTGGAGTTATTGTCGTTAAAAATAGTAAACTAAAATAAGAACCTCAAAGCTTGTTATTATAACTTAAAAGAAAAAATTATCAAAGGCGGCAATGACCAACTACGCTTAATAAAAGCATCCCAACAGAAAGGGTTTTTAGTTACTGCATTGGTTTTCTTCTATTCTGTTTGATTTCAGTGAGGTTTCGTTTGGCTTTAATCCGTTTTTCTATGGCGGCTCTGGGCGTTTTTGTGGGTTTTCGTTTTTTGGGAATCAGCAAGGCATTTTGCATTAGTACCAAAAACCGTTTGATGATTATGGTTTTGTTTTTGAGCTGGCTGCGGTCTTCATCGCAAGTGATGATGAGCAGTTTTTCGGTGGTGAGTCGTGAAGAAAGTTTGGTATAAAGATGGTTTTTTTCTTCATCGGTAAACGCTTCAGATTTTTGAATAGAAAAAGTAAGCACCACTTTTGATGCTACTTTGTTTACGTTTTGTCCGCCAGCTCCAGAGCTTCGCACCGCTTTGAACAACAGTTCTTTTAATACTATATCAGTTTTCATGCTGGGGCTGATGTGCTGGTTTTAATAAATCGTTTACGGTTTTTACTGGGTTAAAAGTAATGAGTGGCACTTCTACAAAAATGGTAATCCATTTTGCCATCGCACCGTTCCAAAGCCCGGGCAATTCATAGCCTTTTAAATCTTTTCCTTTATTGTTTTTGTGCACAATAAACCCGGTGCTATGGTCTATAAAGGCAGTCAAATCAAATTTTTTGCTCTTGTAATTCTTGGTGGCGCATACTAAATCTACGGGGTTAAAATGGGTGGCTTTCGCCAAAATTTGAGCTTGTTCAAAATTGTGACTGTCTACTTGCGTGCTTTCTACAATTTGCAACGACACATTGCCCTTATAACTTCGTACCCAAAAGGGTCCGCCACCGGGTTCGCCCTCGTTTTTGACCATACCACAAACTCTAATGGGGCGATTCAACTTGTCTTTTATAAACTCTATTTTGTTGTCATAGGTGTATTTATAAATAGCATCCGTTACATCAATATTGAGTTGTTGTTTCATAAATTCTAGGATTGCCAGCACAGCATTTTCATCTGTTTTTTGCTGGTCTATCGTATTTAAAATCTCGAAAATCTGCTCTTGCATCGTAAGCAAAATTCCCGCTAATGCTTTTTTGTACAATGTGGTTTCTTCGATATGATTCTGAATTACATTGTCTATGTTTTTGATAAAAATGATGTCGGCATCAAGCGCATTCAAATTGTTAATCAAAGCACCATGACCGCCTGGGCGAAAGACCAATTGCCCATTTTCATTTCTAAAAGGTTTGTTTTTCATATCTACCGCAATGGTATCGGTGCTTTTGTCTTGATGCGAATACTTTACATGAACCTTGGTTTTTGAGGTATTCTCCACTTTTTGTTTCACGTCATCAATGATGGTTTGCAGTAAATTTTCGTGATGATCAGAAGCCGTAAAATGCAAATAGGACACAGCGTTCGAAGCGGCATAAAAAGCGCATTCGTTCAAATGTTCTTCAACAGGAGTGGCAATGTGCGTTTTGTATTTATGAAATGCTAGTGCTGCTTTGGGTTTATTAGCAAAATCAAAATGGTCGGCATCCAACATGGTTTTAATGAAATAATAACTCTTTTCGTGACTTTCTAAATCATAATAGTTGGGCACCAATGCTTTGACTTTGGTTTTTACTGCTTCATAAAACGGAAACTTCTCAAGTCCGGCTAAAAAGGTGGGTAAGTTTTTGTCTTTTTTTCTGTTGATGTAGGCGTTGATGGTTTCTTGTTTCGGATTAAAATCTAATAAAAACTCACTCAAAAACTTGAACATTCTACTGGCTGCTCCCGAGGCAGGGACAAATTTTTTGAGTTTTAAGGTTGCTTTTTTTTTGTCGAAAAAATGCGCTTTTTGTTGAAATTCGGCAAGACTAAATTGATGCAATCCATCATGAATAGTAGCGGGTTTTTCGAGATAAATTTTTGGAATTCCCGATTGAAACAACAGCAATTCACTTTCAATTTTATCCAACAAAATACCATGCGCCTCGATTTGCTCAAAATCAGCCGCTGAAAATCCGTATTTTTTGATTAAATTATTTTTTGCTGCAGTGTTCTCTTCCATTCTAAATAGCCAAAAATGGCAATGATTGTAAAAATTAAATATTGAATGCTCGTAAACGAATAGCCTTTATAAAAATACATCGGGATAGAAATTATATCACCAATAATCCATAAAATCCAGTTCTCAATTTTCCGGCGTGCCATAAGCCACATGGCGACAAAGAAAATTCCCGTAACCAGTGTATCCACGTAGAATGTCAAGTGGGTAAATTTATCGAAAAATATATAAACCGTCACTACAAAAACAATCGTTGTCACAAAAATAAGTAAAGACCACTTTTTTTCGGATGACGTCATTCTAGAAATGGGAAATGCAACCACAGCATCTTTTTTTCGAGTCCAATAATACCAACCGTAAATGCTCATCACAACGTAATAAAAATTAATCATCATGTCGCCAAGTAGTGACCATTTATATAGCAAATACACATAAATTGCCGTATTGATGATGCCCGTTGGGAAAACCCAAATGTTATCTTTCTTGGCAAGCCAAACGCTCCCCAATCCGAAAAGTATTGCTGTAACTTCAAGAATAATTTCGTGCGTTGGATAGTTTTTATATTGGGAGAACAAGAATTCGAACATTGGATTTTAGATTGTAGATTAACGATTTAAGATTGCAGATTATGTGGTTATTATACTTTTTATTTAACGATTTTATTATTCTTAAATCAAAAATCGTTGCGCTGCAATCAGAAATCAAAGAAATTAATATCATTTTCAAAAGCAGTTCCAATAACTACCATGTCAGCACCAGCGGCAAATGCATTTTCGATTCCTACTTTCGAACGAATGCCCCCGCCAACAAGTAGTGGAACCGAAATTCGGTTGGAAACCGCCGTTATAATTTCTAACGGAACCGCATTTTGAGCACCGCTTCCAGCTTCGAGATACATAAGTTTGTTGCCAATAAGTTCGCCTGCTTTGGCTGTTTGAGCAACATAATCAATATTATTTCTTGGCAGAGGTTTGGTTTGACTGACTCGTTCTACAGCCGTTTCGCAACCACTTTCTATCAAGATATAGCCTGTAGAAATAATTTCTAAATCGGTTTTTTCCAAAATGGGAACGGCGTTAATTTGATGTTCCACTAAATAATCTGGATTTCTTCCCGAGAGTAACATTAAAAATAAAATTGCATCCGCTTTTGCCGAAATTTGCGATGGATTTCCAGGAAATAATACTATAGGTACACTTATTTTGTTTTTTAAAGCGATAATAATTTCGTCCAAATGAGTGCCTTTAAAGGAACTTCCTCCTACCAAAACATGCGTTGCTGGAGATTGATTTATTTTAGGAACCAATACTTCAACCATGTCCAAATCTAATTTATCTGGATCCAAAAGAATGGCTAATAATTTTTTAGTACTGGCTTTTGCCTGAAGTATATTTTGGTAGCTATTTTTCATTATTTTTTTTCAAAAGCACACACAAAAACATAATCTTCAATAAAATCAAAAAGGATAGTAAAGTGTTCCACTTTATTATTAAATCGTAACGTTGCGGTACATTTTTTATCTTCTAAATTAAAATCACTTTCAAAAATATTGTCTTTGAAACTGATACCCACTTCATTTTTTATTTTAAAAACCGATTCTTTTATTCCCCAAACTACGGTAGCTTTTATCAATTGATTTTGTGCTGAAAGGTTGTCTAAATGCGAAACATTCATAAAGCGTGGAGCTAGAATCTGCGTTTTAGCTTTTAAGATTTCTAAATCGGCACCAATTTTTTCATCGCTTACCAAAATCAATGATAAATCATGCGAATGCGAAATAGAAATATACTTTCCGTCTTTTAAATGTGGTTTTCCATAGGCATCATAATACAAATCATAATCGGTATAACTCGCTTCCATCAATAACCGTCTAACGCTCAAAAAACCTTTTTGATGCCCTTCTGATTTCATGCTTTCTACTCTT
Source organism: Flavobacterium sp. (assembly GCF_025352015.1). Taxonomy (GTDB): domain Bacteria; phylum Bacteroidota; class Bacteroidia; order Flavobacteriales; family Flavobacteriaceae; genus Flavobacterium. The sequence continues at coordinate 35,246 of NZ_JANXUG010000011.1, read as the reverse complement.
GCCAAAGAAATTGGAGTAAGATTAACACTTTGAAAAAGTTCCTCAATAGGTTCGGTTATTTTCCAAACTATTACTTGCGTTGTGGCATTTAAATCTTTGATTTTTAGTAATGGCATGTTGATTTTAAAATTATCTGTTTGTTTTTCAGAAAATTAAGCAATGAAACAAAGCATAAAAAAGTAAAAAACGTTTTTTTAATTCTTTCCTATTATGTAGCTTTGCACCGAAATTAAAAAAACAAATATACATAATAGATGAGTACACAAACATTACCGTATGTAGCTTTTAAAGTGAAAGATATTTCGCTTGCAGCTTGGGGAAGAAAAGAAATTGAATTGGCAGAAGCCGAAATGCCAGGTTTAATGGCGCTTCGTGCAGAATATGGTGCAAGCCAACCGTTAAAAGGCGCACGCATTGCAGGATGTCTTCACATGACAATTCAAACTGCGGTTCTTATAGAAACATTAATTGCTCTTGGAGCCGAAGTGACTTGGTCTTCTTGTAACATTTTCTCTACTCAAGATCAAGCTGCCGCGGCTATTGCTGCTGCAGGAATTCAAGTTTATGCTTGGAAAGGTTTGAACGAAGAAGATTTTGATTGGTGTATTGAGCAAACTTTATTTTTTGGTGAAGACAGAAAGCCATTGAACATGATACTTGATGATGGTGGCGATTTGACCAATATGGTTTTTGACCGTTACCCAGAATTGATTGATGGCATCAAAGGACTTTCAGAAGAAACTACAACTGGCGTTCACCGTTTGTACGAACGAATGAAAAACGGAACCTTGTTTATGCCCGCTATCAATGTAAATGATTCGGTTACTAAATCGAAATTTGATAACAAATACGGCTGTAAAGAATCGGCTGTTGATGCTGTTCGTCGTGCTACTGATATTATGTTGGCAGGAAAAAGAGTTATCGTTTGTGGCTATGGTGACGTGGGTAAAGGAACTGCGGCTTCGTTCCGCGGTGCAGGTTCTATTGTTACTGTAACCGAAATTGATCCAATTTGTGCTTTACAAGCAGCCATGGATGGATTTGAAGTGAAAAAATTAAACACCGTTATCAAAACTGCTGATATTATTATTACAACAACGGGAAATAAAGACATTGTTTTGGGTTCTCATTTCGAGCAAATGAAAGACAAAACTATCGTTTGTAACATTGGTCACTTTGATAACGAAATTGATATGGCATGGTTGAACAAAAACCACGGTGCCTCTAAAATTGAAATCAAACCTCAAGTTGACAAATATACCATTGCTGGAAAAGATATTCTTATCCTAGCTGAAGGTCGTTTGGTAAATCTAGGTTGTGCAACGGGTCATCCTAGTTTTGTGATGAGCAATTCCTTTACGAATCAAACATTAGCGCAATTAGAGTTGTGGAATAACAGTTCGGCCTACAAAAACGAAGTGTATATGTTACCAAAACATTTAGATGAAAAAGTAGCTATGTTGCACCTTGCAAAATTAGGAGTTGAATTAGAAACATTACGAACTGACCAAGCAGAATATATTGGTGTTGACGTTGCGGGACCATTCAAACCAGAATATTATAGATATTAATCAATTAAAAATTAATAATTAATAATTAAAACCCTTGCAGTGATGTGAGGGTTTTTTTGTTTTTAGATTTTCTTTAGGCAAAATTATGCACAAAAAAACCCGTTCATAAAAATGAACGGGTTTTATATACTAATAAAAAGAAGTGTTATGCTTCAAACGGGATAACAGAAACAAACGATTTGTTATCGGCTTTTTTCTGAAATTTTACTACTCCAGCAACTCTTGCATGTAAAGTATGATCTTTTCCCATGTAAACATTTGCACCTGGATTGTGTTTTGAACCTCTTTGTCTAACAATGATGTTCCCAGCAATAGCTGCTTGACCTCCATAAATCTTAACGCCTAAACGTTTTGATTCTGATTCTCTACCATTCTTGGAACTACCGACACCTTTCTTGTGAGCCATGACGTATATGTTTTAAAAATTAATTATTTTCTTCTGTTGCAGTTTCTACAGCTACATCAGCTTTTTTAGCCTTGGGTACTTTTGGTGCTTTTTGCTCTGTTGCATCTTCATTTACTGTAGCTGCTTTTTCAGCTTTAGTGGCTTTTTGAACCACTGCTGTAGATATATTCTCGATTACAATTTGAGTAAGATACTGTCTGTGACCGTTTCTTTTCTTGTAACCTTTTCTTCTTTTCTTTTTGAAAACGATTACTTTATCTCCTTTTAAGTGTGATAACACTTTGGCTTCTATTGAAGCACCTTCTATAGCTGGGGCGCCTAAAGTAATGCTACCATTGTCGTCTAATAAAAGAACTTTATCAAAAGAAACTTTTGAACCTTCTTCATTAGCCAAACGGTGAACATAAACCTTTAAGTCTTTGCTTACTTTGAACTGTTGCCCTGCTATCTCTACGATTGCATACATAAAAATATTGTTTAGTTAATTTTTTGAGTGTGCAAATATACTATTATTTATTTCACACACAACACTATCTCTAAAAAAATTCAAGGTAGTTATGCCAAGAATATTAGAGTTTTTATAAAATGTTCGAATTATTAAGAAATTAAATAAAAAAAAGTATTTTTGATGTAACAAAATTTAATCCAAGCTTACTAATTAGGCAATCAACAAAAATTACACTTTTATATGAAAAAATCACTAATCGCTTTAAGTTCAATGCTTATGCTTGGAGGAACAGCTCATGCCCAAAAGGTCGCTTTTGAGGAGTACGATTTAGCAAATGGTCTTCACGTAATTTTACACAACGACCCATCTGCCCCGGTTGTAATCACCTCGGTAATGTATCACGTAGGTTCAAAAGATGAACAACCAGACAGAACTGGATTTGCACACTTTTTTGAACATTTATTGTTTGAGGGAACAGAAAACATTAAAAGAGGAGAATGGATGAAAACAGTAACTTCTAACGGAGGGACTAATAACGCCAATACCTCTGAAGACAGAACGTATTATTTTGAAGTTTTCCCGTCTAACAATACCGAACTAGGTTTGTGGATGGAATCAGAAAGGTTAATGCACCCAGTAATCAACCAAATTGGTGTTGACACACAAAACGAAGTAGTAAAAGAAGAAAAAAGGCTTCGTGTAGACAATGCTCCTTACGGTAGCCTAATTGCCGAAGTTAAGAAAAACATGTTCAAAGTTCATCCTTATCGTTGGGCAACTATTGGTTCAATGGCACATCTTGATGCTGCAAAACTAGAGGAATTTCAAGCCTTTAACAAAAAGTTTTATTCGCCTAACAATGCTGTTTTAGTTGTTGCCGGACAAATTGATGTGGCTCAAACTAAAGCTTGGGTTGAAAAATATTTTGGTCCAATTCCAAGAGGGGTAGAATTAAAAAAACAAACTTTTGTAGAAGCACCAATAACCGAAACAATTCATGCTACTTATGAGGATTCAAACATTCAAAAACCAATGGTAGTGGCTGCTTACAGAATTCCGTCTATGAAAACTCGTGATGCAAGAGTTTTAGATATGATTTCTACTTACTTAAGCAATGGTAAAAGTTCTAAATTATACAAAAAAATTGTTGACGATAAGAAGATGGCTCTGCAAATTGGAGCTTTCAATTATGCACAAGAAGATTACGGACAATATATTCTGTACGGAATGCCCCAAGGTGAATTTACTTCTAAAGATTTGATTAGAGAAATTGATGAAGAAATTGTGAAATTACAAACGGATTTAATCTCGGAAAAAGATTTTCAAAAATTGCAAAATATCAACGAAAGCAATTATGTAGACAGTAATGCCAGCATTGAAGGAGTTGCAGAAAATTTAGCCACTTACTACTTATTATATGGTAATGTTAATTTGATTAATACTGACATCGACATCCTACGCTCTGTAACTCGCGAAGAAATGAGAACTGCAGCTAAAAAATATTTGAATCCCAATCAACGTTTGATTTTGGATTATATTCCTGCAAAAGACAAAGCTGACAATAAATAAATTTACTTAAAATGAAAAAAATAATCGTATTATCAAGCTTGTTTTTAACTATCATTATGCAAGCACAAGACAGAAAACAACCAAAATCTGGTCCATCACCAAGTATCAATATCAAAAAACCTGAAACTTTTTCGTTACCAAACGGATTAAAAGTTTTAGTTGTTGAAAACCACAAACTTCCAAGAGTTTCTTTCAGTTTAACTATAGACAATGCACCTTATGCAGAAGGAAACAAAAAAGGAATCGATGAATTGACAGGCAGTTTAATTGGAAACGGTTCTACAAAAACTTCGAAAGATGCTTTTAACGAGGAAATTGATTTTCTTGGAGCCGATATTAATTTCTTTTCCTCTGGTGCTTCTGCCAACGGATTGTCAAAATATTCAGGTAGAATTTTAGAATTAATGGCAGAAGGAGCCTTAAGTCCTAACTTCACTCAAAAAGAATTTGATAAAGACAAAGAAAAATTAATTGAAGGATTAAAAACTCAAGAAAAAAATGTTTCTGTAGTGGCAGGAAGAGTTGAAAATGTTTTAGCTTATGGTAAAAACCATCCTTCTGGTGAATATCTATCCGAAGAAACCATCAATAATGTTTCGCTTGCTGATGTAATAAACAACTACAAAACTTATTTCGTTCCGGAACATGCTTATTTAGTAATCGTCGGTGATGTTAAAACCAAAGAGGTGAAAAAAATGGTAGAAAAACTATTTAGTCCCTGGTTAAAAGCAACTGCTCCAAGATTAACGTATTCAAATCCTAGCAATGTGCAGTATACTCAAATCAATTTTGTGGATATGCCAAATGCGGTTCAATCTGAAATTTCGTTGATAAACACCGTAAACTTAAAAATGTCAGATGCGGATTTTTTTCCTGTGATTTTAGCAAATCAAGTGTATGGTGGTGATTTTAACAGTTATTTAAACATGAACTTGAGAGAAAAACACGGCTGGACCTATGGCGCACGCTCTAGCATTGGGTTTGACAAAAACATGTACAGCAAATTTAAGGCTAATGCTCAAGTAAGAAACGCCGTTACAGATAGTTCTGTAATTCAATCATTAAAAGAATTAAACAAGATAAGAACAGAAAAAGTAACCGATGAAATGCTAAATAGTGTAAAAGCTGGTTACATTGGTCGTTTTGTAATGCAAGTTGAAAAACCAGCTACCGTTGCTCGTTATGCTTTGAATATTGAGACAGAAAGTTTACCTGCAGACTTTTACGAAAATTATATTAAAAATATAAATGCGGTTACACCAGATGATATTATGAGGGTAGCCAACAAATATTTTTTGGCTGACAACATTCGTATAGTAGTTACCGGAAAAGGTTCAGAAGTTATCGCTGGATTAGAAAAACTAAAAATTCCAATGTTTTACTTTGATAAATTTGGAAATCCTACAGAGAAGCCAGCCATGAAAAAAACTATACCCGCTGGAGTTACTGTAAAAACAATAGTTGACAATTACGTAAAAGCAATTGGTGGTGATAAAGCGGTAAAAGCGGTAAAATCTGTAGCCTACATTGGTTCTACTAAAATTCCTCAAGCGCCAATGCCATTATCCTATAATTCGAAAACAGATTCAAAAGGAAGAATGATGGTAGAACTGTCGATGGAAGGAATGGGATCTATTATGAAGCAAGTGGTAAACGGCAATACAGCTTACATGATGCAACAAGGTCAGAAAAAAGTGATGGAAGGTGATGATTTAAAGAAAATGAGAGAAAACGCTATTCTGTTTAATGAAACATTATTAAGTACAAAAACTGGAGTTATTGCTACAGGAATAGAGCCAATTAATGGTTCTGATGCCTATACTGTTGTTGATGGTAGTACCACTTTCTATTTTGACGTAAAATCTGGCTTAAAAACTGCTGAAGCAATTACAGAAGAAAAAGGCGGACAAAAAACTACGAGAGTTACCAACTTTAATGATTATAGAGATGTAAAAGGCGTTAAATTCCCTTTTAATACAATAATGAATGTAGGTTTTGAGCTTGATATCAAAATGTCAGATGTAAAAGTAAACGAAGGTGTTTCGGATGCTGACTTCCTATAATAGAACTTAAATTATTGAATATTTTAAGACCGTCTCTTCCATTTTTAGAGACGGTTTTTTTTATTTCTTGTTCGCAAGGTACACTCCTATCAAAATAATAAAAGCTCCAAAAAATTGTAGTGACGTTAACATTTCATTATCTAAAACTCCCCACATAAAAGCAACAATCGGGATTAAATAGGTAACCGATGATGCAAATACGGGGGATGAAATCTGAATCAGTTTATAAAAAATAACATTCGCCACTCCTGTTCCCACTATTCCCAGAATCATTACAAAAAACATTGCATGGTGTGTGGCTGGTAAATTTATTGTACTGGAAAAATCAGTAAAACACAAAATTAAAATAGCTGGAATAAGCATAACAGTAAAATTCCCTGTAGTGATACTCAAAGGTTTCACATCCGATAGGTATTTCTTTATTAAATTCACATTTATTGCGTAACAAACAGTAGCAATTAACACCAAAATTGAGTAATAATAATTTTCGGTTCCTTCCAATTTATTGCCATTAAAGATTAAGATAGCTGTGCCAATCAAACCTGTCAAAACTCCCATGAATTGACTTCGTTTAAAATTTAGTCCAAAAATAATAGACCCTAAAATAAGTGTATTTAAAGGCGTTAACGAATTTAAGATAGAACAAATAGAACTGCTCACTTTGGTTTCCGCAATAGCAAAAAGATAGGCTGGAATAAAAGTGCCAAACATGGACGTCAAAGCTATATATTTCCATTGATGTTGCGCAATCGCTGTTAAACTTCTGAAACCAATTATTAAAAGAAAAATGGCGCAAAATATAATTCGCAAAGAACCCAACTGAAAGGGACTTAAACCAACTAATCCTTTTTTTATTAGTATAAAAGAACTACCCCAAATTAGAGCAAGTGCTATTAGAATAACCCATTTTAAAGTCTGTGATTTCATATTTGTTTTAAAGACCTCAAATTTTGTAATTATTTTAAGAATTATCACTTTTATTTTTCATTATTTTGCTTTTATTAGCGTATCCAAATACAACAAACACTAAAAACATATAATTATGAATTTCACCAAATCAATAGTAACTTTTGGGCTTGCCTCAATAGTGCTGTTAAGTTGTAAAAATGCGACAAGCAAACCTGCTTTAGGAACTTCATCAGAAGCTACTTCAATATCAAAAAAAGAATCATCTGTGGTTGCAAAACCAGAAACAGCAAGTTTCAAAATTGATGGGATGACTTGTGCTATTGGTTGTGCAAAGACCATTGAAACTAAATTAGCAAAAATGGGAGGCGTTCAAAAAGCTACTGTAGATTTTGATAAAAAAAAAGCTACTGTTGTTTTTGACGCAGCAGTATTAACTCCCGAAAAAATAACCAAAGCTGTTGAAAGCACTGGTGATGGCGAAACCTACAAAGTTTCTGAAATGAAATCAAAAGAGAAAGTGTAATTTTAATTAAATTTACTAAACTTTCTTTTATTTCCATTGGAGTGTTTCTAACAACCGTTGCATATCATTTTTGACATAGCTTGCTCCTGGCATAATAGAATCAAAATTGGGCTTGGCATAAAAATAAATAGAACCTGTTACAAAATGTTTAATACTATCAGTAGCATAAAAAAGTGAATTTGTAGCTGCATTTCCGTCAACCCGATAAAACATTCCGTATACTTTTTTATTGGGATTTAAATAAGGTTGTTCCAAAATATCGTCTGCTTTTATAACATGCTCATACGTTAATTTTTGGGCGTCTTTCAACAAATCTTTTAGATTCCCATCAACCTTTTTATAGGTCAAATAAATGGTAGCCTTCATTTTTGGGTATTGGATAGAGAAACCACAATTTTTATCTTCTTTGATAACGGCTTCTTCATTCATTTCAAATTCAAACGGACAATGATTGCTGAACCGAGCGTATTTTGCAATGGGATAATCCAATCGTAGTTGACTTGCAGGTTTTGGCACCGCGTCGTTTTTACAACTTATGGCAGAAAACAAAAGAAAAAAGAAAGCAAAAACTAAAATTAATTTTTTTAACATTGTTAGATATTTTTAAGTCTTTGACATTATTCAAGCATTACTTTTAATTGTTTTATTCTTTTTTTATCAACTGATTCTATGATAAAATGTACCGTTGAGAAATGAATTTTTTGTCCCTTTTTAGGAAAATTTCCTAAAATTTCTAATATAAACCCTGCTAATGTTTCGGCTTCTCCTTTACTACTTTCAAAAGCATCTTCGTTTACATCAACAATTCTGTAAAAATCCTTTAAATTTATCTTGCCTTCAAAAAGAAAATTTTTATCATCTATTTGTGAGAAATTTAAGCTTTCGTCATCAAACTCATCCGAAATATCGCCAACAATTTCTTCTATAACGTCTTCAAGAGATACCAATCCAGAAGTCCCACCATATTCATCAACCACAACGGCCAAATGACTTTTTAGTCGCTGAAAATCTTTCAGCAAATCGTCTAATTTCTTGTTTTCTGGAACAAAAAACGGGGTTTTGATGAGCTTATTCCAATCAAATTCTTTTTTATGGATATGCGGAATTAAATCTTTGATAAACAAAATACCTTCAATATGATCGATGCTTTCTTTATAAACTGGAATTCTAGAGTAGCCTTTGTCGACAATTTTTGGATATATTTCTGCAAATGTTTCCTCTATATCTAATGCAAAAACATCAATTCTTGGACTCATGACTTGCTTGGTGTCAGTATTGCCAAAGGAAACAATGCCTTCCAAAATTTTTTGTTCATCAGAAGTGGTGTCATCTATAGAAGTCATTTCTAAAGCTTGTGACAATTGATTAACAGAGATATTTGATTTTTGCATTCCTAATTTTTCATGCAAAAAAACGGTCATGGCTCTCATGGGTAAACTAATTGGTGAAAGCAATTTATCTAAAAGTGCCATTGGACTGGCTATAAACTTTGAAAACTTGATATTGTTTCTGCTGGCGTAAATTTTTGGCAATACTTCACCAAATAAAAGAATCAAAAATGTTACCAATAAAACTTCCAATATAAACTTCAGGAGAGGTGATTGTAGCGCCGAAAAGAGAGAGTTTCCAACAAACGAAAAAATAATCACAACTCCTATATGACTAAAATTATTAGCTACCAATATAGTGGCTAACAATTTTTTGGGACGTTGAAGTAATTTTGAAATTATGTTGGCTTTTGATGAATCTTCTTCGGTTAATGTATTGATGTCTTTTTGCGAAAGCGAAAAAAGTGCTACTTCTGCCGCTGAAACCATAGCAGAACAAAATAATAAAAAAACAATAGCTATGCAACCAAAAAGCAAATGGGTATCAATACACTTAAAAAAATTCAGGCTGGGCACAAAGTCCAATAGAAAGAGGGTTAGTTAAACAATATTAAAACGGCAAATCGTTTTCTGGAGCTACTGGATTTGGAGCTTCATAAGTTGTGTTTTTTGATTCGGGATGTGTTGCTGATTTCATTCCGTCAACTTCTTTTTTAGTTGTCAAAAAAGTAAATTCGGTTACTTGAATTTCGGTTGTGTATTTTGTAGAACCGTCTTCTGCTTGCCATTGACGTGATTTTATTCTGCCTTCAACAAATATTTTGTCTCCTTTTGATAAATATTTTTCGCAGATTTCAGCGGCTTTATTTCTTACCACTAAGTTATGCCATTCAGTAGATGCAATTTTTTCGTTGGTCTGCTTGTTAATATACACTTCGTTCGTTGCCAAAGGAAATCGTCCAATGCAATTTCCTCCATCGAAATAATGCATTTTAATATCATCACCGAGATGACCTATTAACATAACTTTATTGAGTGTACCGTTCATTTTTTCAACAGTTTGTTACTTTCAAATTTACTACTTTTTTGAAATCTAAATACATTCTTTTTCAATAAAATTATAAACAACTATTGGGAAAGGCATTTTTTTGACTGATTCCCAATCAATTCCATTTTTGATAATTCCTTTTACTATAATTTTCCAAAATTTTATCTTCAAATGTTGATGGGACAATTTGTGTGTAATTATTTGGTGATTATGTAATTGCAATTCTGCGATTTCATTTGTAACAAAATTTTGATTTTGAATTAATTTAAAAATAGTTTCATCTGGTTCTTCGTTTTCTGTTTCCAATAATGGAAACTCGTATAAATTTTGCCAAATTCCTTTGGCTGTTTTTTTGCTAATAATGGTATGATTCTTTTCGTCTGTAAAAACCAAATAATTAAAATACCGACGAGTTACTTTTAGCTTCTTAATTTTTACAGGAAGTTGTGCTACTTTTTTCTTTTGCAATGCTAGGCAACTGTCATTAAAAACACAAATGGTGCAATTGGGATTTTTTGGAACACATTGCAATGCACCAAACTCCATTATGGCCTGATTGAATATATTTGCATTTCCTTTTGGCAATAATTGCATTGCTAATTGCCTAAATTCATTTTGGCCATCAGTTGATGTAATATCCGTTTCGATATCAAAATAACGAGACAAAACTCGAAAAACATTTCCGTCAACAACAGGAACATTTTCACGGTAAGCAAAGGAAGCAATTGCGGCGGCAGTATATTTTCCGATACCTTTTAGCTTCAATAATTCGGTGTAATTTTTTGGAAATTCTCCTTGATATTCAAAGGCAATTTGCTTGGCTGTTTTGTGCAAATTTCTTGCTCTAGTATAATATCCTAATCCTTGCCATAATTTTAAAACTTCTTCTTCATCGGCATTTGCCAAATCAAAAACCGTAGGGAATGCTGCAGTAAAACGAACAAAATAGGGCAATCCTTGCGCAACGCGTGTTTGTTGTAAAATGATTTCTGAAAGCCAAATGATGAACGGATTTGTTGTTTCTCGCCATGGTAAATCACGTTTGTTTTGTAAATACCATTGAATTAGAGAATTAGAGAATTTCATAGCTAAAATGTAGTTTGCAAAAATAAATCTTTATGTGATTAAATTTTAATAGATTATGCTTGAAATATTGTTTTTTTAATTCCTATATTTGCAACCTCAAAAAAAATACATAACAATATAAAATACGAAAGAAAATGACGAAAGCAGATATCGTAGCAAAGATTTCAGAAAAATTAGGACTTGAAAAAGGAGATGTTCAAGCAGTAGTTGAAGCGTTTATGGAAGAAGTAAAAACTTCATTAGAAACTGGTGATAATGTTTACTTGAGAGGTTTTGGAAGTTTTATTATCAAAACAAGAGCTGAAAAAACAGGAAGAAACATTTCAAAAAATACAACTATCAAAATTCCTGCACATAATATTCCTGCATTTAAACCTGCAAAAGTATTCGTAGAGGCAATAAAAACAAATACTGAAGTACCAGTATAAAACTTATTTATTAATAACCAAAAAACTACATTGTATGCCAAGTGGTAAAAAAAGAAAAAGACATAAGGTAGCCACGCACAAACGTAAAAAACGTGCGAGAGCTAACCGTCACAAAAAGAAAAAGTAGTATAAACTACTTTTCTTTTTTTTGAAAACGTTCATTGAAATTGAAATCGAGAGATTTCGCCGGGTAAAAACAATACCTGTTTAAAAATGTTTAATCCATCCTTACAATTAGCTATAAGCCATGAGCCATGAGCCATAAGCTTTTTCGCCTACTGCCTATTGCCTATTGCCTATTGCCAAGAAGTTTGGATAAAAATTTACAAAGTGAATAAAGAACTAATCATCAGATCTAGTGCTGACGCTGTAGATTTTGCCTTATTAAAAGATGGAAAACTAATTGAATTACACAAACAAGAAGAAACAAGTAACTTTCAGGTTGGCGATATTTTTATTGCCAAAATCAGGAAGCCTGTAGCAGGACTAAATGCTGCTTTTGTAAACGTGGGCTACGAAAAAGATGCCTTTTTACATTATCAAGATTTAGGTCCAAGTTTTGCCTCTTATTTGAAATTCATAAAACTTGTAAGCGCAGGTAAACTAAAAGATTTCTCCCTAAAAAACTTTCAGTTTGAGAAAGAAATTGATAAAAATGGTGCCGTTGCAGATATACTGAACGCCAACCAATCAATATTAGTACAAGTAGTTAAAGAACCTATTTCTACAAAAGGACCAAGAATAAGCTGTGAGCTATCATTCGCTGGACGATTTTTAGTTTTAGTGCCTTTTTCTGATCGCGTTTCTGTTTCACAAAAAATAGAATCGAAAGAAGAAAAAGACCGTCTTAAAAAAATAGTACAATCTATCAAGCAAAAAGGTTTTGGTGTTATTGTAAGAACAGTAGCCGAAGGCAAAAACATAGCCGAATTAGAAAAAGATTTGCAGAACTTAATGAATAGATGGACTGCAATGAGTAAAAAATTACCAACTGCACATCATCCGTCGAAAGTGTTGGGAGAGCTTAACAAAGCTTCATCCATACTTAGAGATGTATTTAATGACACTTTTACCAGTGTTCAAATTGATGATGAAGAGTTGTATCAAGAAACAAAGGACTATTTAGCCGAAATAGCTCCAGATAAACAAAAAATTGTTAAGTTTTATCAATCAAAAGATACCCCATTGTTTGAAAAATATCATATTGAGCGACAGATAAAGACTTCGTTTGGCAGAACAGTATCGATGAGTAAAGGCGCCTATTTGATCATAGAACATACCGAAGCTTTACACGTTATTGACGTGAATAGTGGCAACCGTTCTAACAAAGCCAATAATCAGGAAGATACTGCCATGGAAGTAAATATGATAGCCGCAGCAGAAATCGCAAGACAATTACGTCTTAGAGATATGGGCGGAATCATCGTTGTCGATTTTATTGATATGAAAGATCCTGACAATCGTCAGGTTTTGTTCAATTTTCTGCGAGATGAGATGAGCGATGATAAAGCGAAACACAAAATCTTACCGCCAAGTAAGTTTGGATTAGTTCAAATTACTAGACAAAGAGTAAGACCAGAAGTAAACATAGAAACAAGAGAGGAAAATCCTAATAACTTGATGAGTGATGTTGACGCTCCGATTCAGATTATTGATAAGATTGGGCACTCGCTTGAAAAAATTGCCAAAGACCACAAGAAAGTAAAACTAAATGTTCATCCGTTTGTGGCAGCTTACCTTAAAAAAGGTTTTCCATCATTACGTTCAAAATGGTTTTTTGAACATAAAAAGTGGGTGAAAATCATACCACGTGACGCTTACACGTATTTAGAATATCATTTCTTTGACAGTCAAGGGAATAAAATTAAGGAATAAAACAAACCGCCATTCATTAGATTGGCGGTTTTTTTTGGTTTTTTTTGAAATGGTTCTGGTTAATTTTAGTTTTGTTTTTTGATTTTCATATTTTTGATTTCTTTAATAATTCTGCAATTTCTTTTATTTGTTCCAACGGAATTGTTTTCATGGTCTGACTCCAATCGAAGTCTGATTGTTTTGGAAGGAGTTTATTCAACGGATGTGTTTCCTGTAATTTATTAGTATCATTTGGTTTGTATGCGAAAAGGTCATTTGGTTCGCAGTAAAGGATTTCGCAAAGTTTTTGGATGTGGTTTAAACGAATGGAACGGGAATTACTATTGAGAATGTCATTGGCAACATGCGCAGAAAAACCTGCTTTTACTAGGAAAGTGAATGGTCTTTCTATTTGACGTGTTTTACAAACTTCGGCGACGTTAAAGTATATCATAGTGTTGTGTTTTTATTGTTGTTTTATGTTTTATAAAATTATAAAAATTTATCAAAATAAATAAACATTTATGCTAATATACGAAACAAATACTCTATACTATGAAATGCATATTTAATAATGTTAAATTGTCATGTAAAAATGCGAAATTAAATATGTTTAATACAAAATAAATTATTTATAATGTGAAACGAATATGTAATAATACGAAATATAGTAAACAATATGTGAAATGCATATGTAATAATGCGAAATTTAATTTATATAATACGGAATGAATATTGACAAACACGAAATAAATTGTAAAAATTACGGATTGCTTATTGGATACTACTTAACAAGCATTTAAGAATGTGAAACAGAGTTGAAGAATTCTGCTGTAGTTATGTAAATACGTTGTAAAGGGATTTGTGGGGTTTATGTTTGATCTTTATTAATAGCGAGATTCTTGTAATAGCGGGATGTATTAAACTCTACGATTTGGTTTCATATGTTATATTTTCTTATAGCTAATAAAAAATAATTTTATAAATTGGACGATTGGTTAAACAAGAATAATAAGAAAGGATGTGGCTGATTTAATATTTTTAAAGGTATTAAGAGATAAATTAAAAGGTGGCAACATATAGTCTATACATCTTAATGCATTGCCCGTCCGATTTGCAACCCGTATTGATTTATCTAATTTGGACTACCTAAAACCCCAATTAGCAGAGTCTTTTCTAGAATTACTTTTTACAAAGTCCTGTTTTGAATTTAAGATTTCTTTTGATGAAATTGATATTATTTCAATTTCTAATGATGAACAAAAACGATTAGGATTATTATCAAATAGATTAAATTTTCTAAATATTGAAAATGAAGATAACTATAAAGTGCATGGTATAAAAACTTTTAGTTTTGGTTTTCCATTGTTGGTTATGCCTTCCAAAAGTGACCCAAAAAATATAATAAAGGCACCTTTATTTATTTGGCCTTTAGAATAGGTCAAGAAAGACTTCAACAACAATATAGGATGGGTGGTTTTAGAATTGATTTAGTGGTTAAATCAAAACTTACTGGCAAGCCTACCATCGCGATAGAAAGTGACGGAGCCAAATACCATAGTAATAACGAAGCATACGCATGGGGTATGTTTAGACAATATCGTCTAGAGTTGCAAGGATTTAAATTTCATAGAATTTGGTCAACAAATTGGTTTAATTATACCGAAAAAGAACTTAATAAACTTGTAGATTTCATTCATAAAATTGATTTTGAAGAAATTCAACAAACTAGTTTAATTTATGATGAAAATATTTATGATGAAGAAGTTATAAATTTAAGTCTTCCTGTTTTTGAGGAAATTAAAAAAACCTTATTTGATTAATTGAGTTTTAAAATAAATAAATTCTATTCAAATTAGTATTTGATTTATATTTAAACGTAGTAATACTAAATTAAAAAACCCTGATTTTATCTTGTCTTACTTTAATTTTAATCCAGTTCGTATTCTAACCTTACGGTAATTCGGGCGGTTTTGTTTTTGCTAAAAGTATCATTGATGCCTCCATAGCTATCATCCTCGGTGGAACCTTGCCCAGTTATTTGAAAAACACCCATGCTGGCACGTTTAAGTTTTCCTAAATTTCCGTTTGCTGTTTTTACAATTTTTGAAGCACGTTCGTTAGCATCTTTAGTGGCTTTTTCTATCAGGCTTTGTTTTAAACTTGGTAAATCTGAGAACGTATACTGAATGCTATTTGATGACAATTCAATTCCGGAATTGACCAGTTCAGAGGTTTTACTTGATACATTTTCAATTCGTTTCATTAAATCTGGATTCATTTTAGCAGAAAAAGTGACAGTTTGGGTGGCTTTGAAACCATCAAAAACTTGTTCATACCGAGTTTGATTTCCGCTGTTTTCATTGCGTACTTCTCTGAATTTCTTTTCAAAATTTACAGCTCCAAAATTAAATTCAGTTGGTTTAAAACCTTTATTGGTAAAGAAATCAGCAACGATTTTTTGGTCGGAAACAATTTTATTATAAGCAGTTTTAATATCAATGCTATTGGTGGTGAAACTTCCTGACCAAAGAATGTCATCCGAAACAAAATCTTTAGTTCCTAAACCGATTACCGTAATGGAGTCAAGGTTTTTGTTTCGGTTTTGAAATGATTTTCCCAAAAACCATGCGGTGATTATTATGGCGATGCCAATAATTATTGAAGACTTAATTTTTTCCATATTGTTATTCATTTAGTATATAACGCAAAAAAGCTATTATTAGTATAAATTTATTTTCTTTTGAAAGCAAAAAACCGAAGCATCAAATCCGAGCATTCATTGGCTAAAACACCATGAATTACTTGAGTTTTTGGATGAATTGTTGTTCCTAAAGTTTCGAAGCCACGCAGATCATCGGAAGCACCGAAAACTATTTTAGAGATTTGGCTCCAATACAAAGCACCAGCACACATTTGGCAAGGTTCTAAAGTGACGTACAAAGTGCATCCTTTTAAATATTTTCCTCCTATAAAATTCGCTGCCGAAGTGATGGCTTGCATTTCGGCATGAGCCGTGACATCATTGAGCCTTTCGGTAAGATTATGTGTTTTGGCAATGATTTTATCATCGATTACAATTATGGCACCCACGGGAATTTCGCCTTTATTGAAAGCTACTTCGGCTTCTTGCAACGCTTTTCTCATAAAATATTCGTCGGTGAAATGATTTTCCATAAAACAAAAGTACAATTTCAATTCGTACCTTTGTTGCATGTCAAAAAATTTACTCGAACACATCAATAATCCAGCTGATTTACGAAAATTAACCGTTTCGCAATTGCCTCAACTGGCAAAAGAATTGCGTGATTTTATCATTGCAATTGTTTCTGTAAAAGAAGGTCATCTTGGCGCATCTCTTGGTGTTGTTGAGCTGACTATTGCCTTACATTATGCTTTTGATACGCCGAATGATTTATTGGTTTGGGATGTGGGACATCAGGCTTACGGACATAAAATATTAACGGAACGTCGTACAAAATTCGATACAAACCGCCAGCTGGGCGGGATTTCTGGCTTTCCTAGACGCTGCGAAAGTGAATACGATACATTTGGAGTAGGGCATTCTTCTACGTCTATTTCGGCAGCTTTGGGCATGGCGATTGCTTCACAGTTGAAAGGCGAAAACAAACATCATATTGCGGTGATTGGCGATGCATCAATCGCAAGCGGAATGGCGTTTGAAGGTTTGAATCATGCTGGCGTTACCGATGTTGATTTGCTGGTAATTTTAAACGATAATGCTATCGGAATTGACCCTAGTGTTGGTTCGTTGAGGAACTATCTGACGGCTGTTAAAGAAGGTAAAAATCCTAAACAAAATAACATGATTAAGTCCTTAAATTTTGATTATTCGGGACCTGTTGACGGTCATGATTTACCACTTTTAATCAAAGAATTAGAGCGGCTTAAGAAAGTAAAAGGACCCAAGTTTTTGCACATCATAACCACCAAAGGCAAAGGTCTGCAACAAGCAGAAGATGATCAGGTAAAATATCATGCCCCGGGAAAATTTGATGCCGCAACTGGAGAATTGATTAAATCCTCAACTGAAAATCTACCACCAAAATTTCAGGATGTTTTTGGTTTGACTTTGGTTGAATTAGCTAAAAACAATTCAAAGATTATTGGCATAACACCTGCTATGCCAAGCGGAAGTTCGATGAAATTTATGATGGATACTTTTCCGAAAAGAGCTATTGATGTAGGTATTGCCGAACAACATGCAGTAACACTTTCGGCCGGAATGGCAACGCAGGGAATGGTCGTTTTCTGCAACATTTATTCAACGTTTTTACAACGTGCTTACGATCAGGTTATTCACGATGTGGCATTACAAAACTTACCGGTAATTTTCTGTTTGGACCGTGCCGGATTGGTTGGCGAAGATGGTGCAACGCATCACGGTGTTTTTGATATAGCCTATTTGCGCTGTATTCCGAATATGCTTATTTATGCGCCAAAAGATGAAATGGAGTTACAGAATATTTTATACACGGCTTCATTGGGGCTGAAAAATCCAATTGCGATTCGTTATCCGAGAGGAAGAGGAAAAAATGCCGATTGGAAGATGCCAACCGACTTTCAAAAGATAGAAATTGGGAAATCCAAAAAACTCAAAAAAGGCAAAAATGTTGCCATACTGTCTACAGGAACCATTGGCGATAATGTAACTCAAGCGTTAAGCGGCATTGAGGATGAAGGCCATTTTGCGCATTACCATTTTGGTTTTGTAAAACCTTTGGATGAAAAGAAACTACACAAAATCTGTGATAAATTTTCTACCATCATTACAGTGGAAGATGGCGTGACCACTGGTGGATTTGGAAGTGCTGTTTTAGAATTCTCTGCCAAAAATGATTATGTGAACGAAATCTTTCTTTGCGGTGTTCCCGACTATTTTATAGAACACGGTACGGTTGATGAATTACAGCAATTCTGCAATATTGATGTTGATGGATTACGCTCGCTTTTCTCGGGTTTGCTTGAAGAAGAAGAGGAAGATGAAGATTAAAAAAATGGTTTGATTTGAATGAATCAAATCTTATAAATTTTTATACCAAAGGATGCGGTTGGACAGTTTTTGAAGCTAGTATATTCTTCACTTAGTTTTTTAAATTTTTCCATATTCTTCCATGGATAAAAGGAAAAAACATCTTTTTGAAAAGTACTAAATTCTTTAGCATCATCGTTAATTTCTATATAACCATTTTGGGAATCTACATCTTTAAAATCATTGTTTTCTTCATTTAATACTCCAAACCATTCAATACCAACAAAAGCTCCTTGGGCAGGGAAATCAATATTATATTGAGAGATAATATTTTCTATGTCTTTATTACTTTTCCCATCTAAAATTACTATTATATCTTGTTTCAGCAATTCCTTCCCCGGATTATTTGTAAGTGAATCTTTTTCAAAAAGATGCAACTTGAATCCCAATTTAGTAGAATTGTTATTGCAGATTTTAAATAAAAAAGAATGGATTAATTTAGTTTCATGAAATGGATTGTCAATAAAAGCACATATCTTCATGCCTTTAATAGCAGTAAGCCATGTCTTCCTTTTACTTTTTATATATCCTAAATTAACAAATTCATCCTTTTTATTTGTTTTAACCACCACTTCTTTAAGAGGATACACTGCTGGTGTTAGCAACAGTGTATCATTATTTATAATGTTTTTAGATATTTCAAGATTTTCATATCCAATGCAAGAGAGTTTAATTTTATTAAATAAAATCTCTGAATTTAATTGTATTACTCCATCTTCAGAACAATATCCTCCAGTAACTAATTTCTCATCTTGGTATAAAAAATAATTAACAAACGAAATCGTTTTTTTTGTTTTAGCATCCTGAACAATTAATTTTTGAGAATTACAACAAAAACTAAATAGAAAAAGTATAATAGGGGAAAAAAAATTCAACATTAGATTTTATTTCTTAAGAATTAAGTGTTAACATCTTACTTCATTATACACAATTTGATCTATTATCCCAAGGATATAATGTGTATTTACGGTTGTTTGCCAACCTTCATCACATCCACCAACATTTCTCGGACCTGTCCATCCCCAAAATTTTCTTTGTATACTAGTTCCTGAGTTAAATTCTTGATTATATTCGTCTAATAATTTAATCAAGTCTAACTTATTACTACTAGCCCATTCTTCAAGCATATTAATATTATCTTTTATTTTAATTTCATTTTCTAATATATCAACAGCGGTTAATTTGTAATTTTCTCTATCAACGTCTACAAAATAAAGGAATTCATCTGTGACTTTGTCTGTGACAATATATCCTCTTGCTCGTTCATCCTCACCAACAAAAACTTCGGTAAGTTTGATGCCTTCATATTCTTCTGATTTTGCTTGGGTTGTTTTAGCAAGTGACAAAGCAGGAGATTTTACAATTGCTGCTTCTACAGAGTTACCAATATGAAAATTTTTCTTGTAAAATCTTGCTAAATAGTTGTTTACCTTAGCGTTTTCACTAATGTTTTTGTTGTTTTCATCGTTGCTACAACCCATTAATAAAAGCAAAAATACAGACACAATAGATAATCTAATAATAAATTTTGTTTTCATAAAAATTAGGAATTAAATGGTTAAAAAAAATGGTTAAAAAAAATAACAGAAGCTTCTTTACAAATTTGCATAAAAAACCTGTCTATCATAAGCAATTAATTGCCATTTTTGAGCAACAAAATGATAATTTTTCTTACTTATGGATATTGGAACGAAGATTAAGCGATTAAGAGAGCATAAAAATATTTCTCAAACTGTACTAGTTAGTCAGCTTGGCATTGCTCAAAATACTTTAGGATTGATTGAAAATGGAGATACAAAGAAGATAGATTTTCTATTAATGGATAAAATATGTAAAGTTTTTGAAGTCGATTTCAATTATTTTATTGATGAAGTAAAATATAAACAAATAAACAAACCCAATGCTACAGGATATTTAGCAGAAACACAACATATAGAACTTTCGGAGAAAATTGTTGAACAATTCAATCAGAGCATTAACGAAAAAGCTATGTTAATATTAGAGTTAAAAGAAATAATTCAACAGCAAAAAGCTATAATCAACAAAATTAAAAGTAATTAAGCCGTTACAATCTTGTTATACAAAACTGCTTTCCCATCCGTTAACATCGAAATGAAATGGCAAATGTGAAGCAATCTTTCATACAGACTTTCTTTTTCCAGATGATGCTTTTCGGGCAAAATTTTCAATAGCAATTTATCGTAATTAGTAGCTTTTCCTTCGTGGTTGTTGTTATACGCTGTGATGAATTTATCCAAAAGATTATTGATGATTTGATAACCCGATAATTCTTTTTCAATGACTTCCCGGCTTTGATAAATGTTCTTAACGCTCAACTTGATAATGTCATCCATTTGGGCTTTATACTTGCTTTTATCGGTTAAGGCAAAATGGAATTGTCCTTTTAGAATGGCATCTTCGTTTTCGATAAAAACGTTGACTGCATCGTTGATTAAATTACCTATTGCCAACGCTCTCAAATAACTAATTCTATCTTCTTTTGTGGTTAAAGTTTGATACTTGGCAGTGTCAATAGTGTTTTTAACCAATTTTATTAAATATTCCAAAGCAAAATCTTCGGAAACCAGACCTAGATTTATACCGTCTTCAAAATCAATAATCGTGTAGCAAATATCATCAGCAGCTTCAACCAAAAAAGCCAATGGATGACGCTCATAACCAATATCATTTCCGATTTTATTGGAAATCATTCCCAGTTCTGTGGCAACTTCTTTAAAAAAATCTTTGTCGGTTTGGAAGAAACCATATTTTTTGTCTGCACTGTTTTTGGTTGGTTTTTTGGGTAAACTTTCCTTTGGATATTTAGTGAAAGCTCCAAGCGTAGCATAGGATAAACGCAGACTTCCCTCTATTCCGGGTCGCGAACTCGTTAACACCGAAAAACCATTGGCATTCCCTTCAAAATCGATTAAATCCTGCCATTGTTTATCTGTTAATTGGTCTTTGTATTGTTGGCCTTTCCCAATAGAGAAATATTCGCCAATGGCTTTTTCTCCTGAATGTCCAAAAGGCGGATTTCCTATATCGTGTGCCAAAGCTGCTGCGGCAACGATTGCGCCAAAATCGTTCATGTGATAGCCGTGCACTTCCTTAAGATGCGGGTATTTTTCGATGATTTTTTTACCAACCAGCCTTCCTATAGAACGACCCACTACCGAAACTTCCAGACTGTGCGTTAATCGTGTATGCACAAAATCGGTTTTCGAGAGTGGAATGACTTGGGTTTTATCTTGTAGACTTCGGAAAGCCGACGAAAAAATTATACGGTCATAATCTACTTCGAAGCCGAGACGGGTGTCGTCTTGCTCAATACGTAAACGTTTGCTGATATCGCCTTGGCGTTTTAGTGATAAAAGTTGTTCCCAATTCATTGAAATTTTAAATTTAAAATATTAGATATACGAATATAATGTTACTTTAAAAGTTTCTTCATACAAACACTATTCTCCATGCCTTTATATTGCCCAAAGTTTTCAATCACAGTGTATCCTAATTTTTGATACAATCCAATAGCATCAACTTGCAAATAACCAGTTTCGAGTATTGAAGTTGTATAACTTTCTTCTCTTGCCCAGACTTCCAGTTCGGTTAAAATGGCTTTTGCTATTCCTTTTCCTCGGTATTCTGGCGGGGTGTACATTCGTTTGATTTCGGCAACTTTGGGTTCAAATTCTTTATAAGCCCCAATGCCAACTGCGATGTCATCATCAAAACAAATAACGGCATTTTTAAGCAAACTGGTTTTATTAAACTGGGCATAAAAAGCATGATCGTCACCGTCCAAAATTTTCAAATAAGCGTCTAATTGGATAACTAAATTACCAAAATGTACGTTATCGGAAGTTGTTCTTTTGAGCGTAATCATCTTTATTCCACGGATTTTGTTTCTTCTGAATTATGAAATTTACGTTTCGATTGGTCGAGTAATCTTTTATCAACGACATATGTTTTTGACAGGCTATCATGCCAACCTCGGGCTGGCATTGTTATAAAAGAAAGTATTTCAAACGGAATCAATCGGCAAAGTGACCTT
Source organism: Flavobacterium sp. (assembly GCF_025352015.1). Lineage (GTDB taxonomy): Bacteria > Bacteroidota > Bacteroidia > Flavobacteriales > Flavobacteriaceae > Flavobacterium. Next base: position 12,906 of record NZ_JANXUG010000011.1, on the reverse strand, counting down.
ATTAAAATGGTTTCATGATGCGGTTTATCACCATTGATGTCTACAACGACAGTTTGTGTTATGAATTTACCGAATGTTTTGGCAAAGAAAATTTCAAAAAAATTATAGTACAATAAAGATGTACACGTAACGACAGTATATTGAGCGATGTCATTTTTTACAAAACTTACCATAAATTCTTTATTGCCATTAGACAATGCTATCGCTGTTATAAAAACCAAAATCAGGAACAAGAAAATAACTTGTACTATCAAATCTATGAACCAATTGGAGAATCGTTGTTTGTGTGTAGCTATCAACTCATCTGTTATCTGAAATTGCGTTTGAATAGTTCCACTCATTCTGGTAGTCCTTTTTGGTTTGCTAAGAAAAAATTACGCGATTTCTTTGGGTATTGATTATAGCTCTTATCACTTGGATTTGCTATTACGGTTTTGATGTTGATTTCGTCACCTAGTTTAAAACTGGCTTCAGTGTATTTATAATCCAATAAATATTCTCCGCAAAAATAATTTCCGTCTGCATCTTTTTCTATAATTCCTGTGTAAACTCCTTTTTCTTTTGACATACTGTTTATTTTTTTAACCCCGATAATAAGTATACTTTTTCTAAATCAAGCATCTCGACTGCGCTCGCTGTGACAAAAAAGATACTGCCGATAGCGGGTAATAGCTCCTAAAAATACTAATAAACAGCTATCAATCGACAGCTGTTTTTTGTTCTATTTTCTTTATTCTATTTTCTTCTTAAGATCCACACATTTCGCAATCATCAGGACCTGCATTTCTTGCTTGTTCTACCATTGCCTTAAAATCTTCGGCAGTCATTTCTCCTGTTTCATTTGGTGCTACAACTTCTACTGCTACTGGTTCTGCAACTTGAGCTATTGGATCTGCTTTTTTGTCGTTATTTAACGTAAACTTAATAGCGTCAACTGCTGCTTTGGTTCTCAAATAGTACATTCCTGTTTTGAGTCCGCTTTTCCATGCATAAAAGTGCATTGAAGTAAGTTTCGCGTAATTTGCATCCTGCATAAACAAGTTCAGGGATTGCGATTGGTCAATGAAATACCCTCTGTGGCGCGACATATCGATGATGTCTTTCATCGACATTTCCCAAACGGTTTTGTATAGTTCCTTCAGGTCTTGTGGAATATCTAAATCCTGAACCGAACCATTGTTACGCATTAGTTGTTGTTTCAAATCTTCGTTCCAAAGTCCACGTTTTACTAAATCCTCCAGCAAATGTTTATTGACCACTATGAATTCTCCCGACAACACACGACGTGTGTAAATGTTGGAGGTATATGGTTCAAAGGCTTCGTTATTTCCTAAAATTTGTGAGGTTGATGCGGTTGGCATTGGTGCCACTAACAAAGAGTTCCGCACACCATGTTTCATCACTTCTTTTCTCAAAGCTGCCCAGTCCCAACGACCTGAAAGCTCCTCGTCTTTGATGTTCCAAAGGTTATGTTGGAATTCTCCTTCTGAAATTGGTGAACCTTTGAAAGTCGAATAAGGTCCTTCCGTTTTGGCTTCTTCCATCGAAGCAGTTACAGCTGCAAAATATAAAGTTTCGAAAATTTCTTGATTTAACTTCTTTGCTTCATCGCTTGTGAAAGGCATTCTCAATAGAATAAAGGCATCAGCCAGCCCTTGTACACCTAATCCAACCGGACGGTGGCGCAGGTTCGAGTTTTCGGCTTCTTTTACCGGATAGTAATTTCTGTCGATTACTTTGTTCAGGTTTCTCGTTACACGTTTGGTTACGTTGAATAACAATTGGTGGTTGAATTCTCCGTTTTCAACAAACATTGGTAACGAAATCGAAGCCAAGTTACACACTGCAATTTCATCTGCAGAAGTATATTCCATGATTTCGGTACAAAGGTTTGACGAACGGATAGTTCCCAAATTCTTTTGGTTTGATTTACGGTTTGCCGCATCTTTATACAACATGTAAGGCGTTCCTGTTTCGATTTGAGATTCGAGGATTTTTTCCCAAAGCTCACGTGCTTTAATGGTTTTTCTTCCTTTGTTTTGAGCTTCGTATAAAGTGTACAATGCTTCGAATTCATCTCCGTAAACATCACATAATCCTGGGCATTCGTTTGGACACATTAACGTCCAGGTCGTATCTTCCTGAACACGTTTCATGAATAAATCTGATGTCCACATTGCAAAGAATAAATCTCTAGCACGCATTTCTTCTTTTCCGGTATTCTTTTTCAAATCCAAAAATTCAAAAATATCAGCATGCCAAGTTTCCAAATAAATAGCAAAACTTCCTTTACGTTTTCCGCCGCCTTGATCTACATAACGAGCTGTATCATTGAACACTCGCAACATTGGAACAATTCCGTTTGAAGTTCCGTTTGTGCCACGGATGTATGATCCTGTTGCACGAACGTTGTGGATTGATAATCCAATTCCTCCTGCCGATTGCGAGATTTTTGCGGTTTGTTTTAGCGTGTCGTAAATTCCGTCGATGCTGTCGTCTTTCATTGTCAATAAGAAACAAGACGACATTTGAGGTTTTGGTGTTCCTGCGTTGAACAAGGTTGGGGTTGCATGTGTGAAGAATTTTTTCGACATTAAGTCGTAAGTTTCAATTACCGATTCTAAATCGTTTAAGTGAATTCCAACTGCAACACGCATCAACATATGTTGCGGACGCTCCACAATTTTTCCGTTGATTTTTAGCAAATACGAGCGTTCAAGTGTTTTGAAACCGAAGTAATCGTAGTTGAAATCACGGTTATATATAATGTGTGAATTTAAATATTCTGCGTTTGCCTGAATCGCTTCATGTACTTCTTCAGACAATAAGGGTGCTTTTTGGTTCGTTCTTGGATTTACATAAAAGTACATTTCTTTCATGGTTTCCGAGAAGGATTTATTGGTGTTTTTATGCAAGTTAGAAATTGCAATACGCGCTGCTAATTGTGCATAATCTGGATGTGCAATAGTCATAGAAGCGGCAGTTTCTGCGGCTAAATTGTCAAGTTCTGATGTAGTTACACCGTCATACAATCCCTCGATTACACGCATGGTTACTTTTACTGCGTCGACCAAATCGTTCAATCCGTAACATAATTTTTTAATTCTGTCCGTAATTTTGTCGAACATTACCGGTTCTTTGTGACCGTCTCTTTTTACTACATACATACTCTTGTCAGGTTTTGAAAATAGAAAATCCCTTTACTTATTTTCTGGTTATTTGTTAAGGTTTTTTAGTGCTATGGTTTACTTCCTAGCCCTGATGGAAGTGGTGTCGTTTTTGGACGACAGTAACGGACAGCAGGAAAATGGATTCCAAGAATGTCCAAACGGTTCGCTTCAAATTATGGAGAATCTGAAACAATTTCAGCTTAAAAATCGGCGTCGAAAGTAATTTTACCAGCTTCAGAATCTGAATTCATTACGCCTGCTTTTTGGTATTCGGCAACACGTTTTTCGAAGAAATTGGTTTTTCCTTGTAACGAAATCATGTCCATAAAATCAAATGGATTGTTAGAATTATAAACTCTTTTACAACCTAATTCTACCAACAATCTATCGGCAACGAATTCTAAATATTGTGTCATTAGATTAGCGTTCATTCCTATCAAACTTGCAGGAAGCGATTCGGTAATAAATTCACGCTCAATATCTAATGCGTCTGTAATTATTTCTGTAATTCTTGTTTTTGAAACTTTATTAACCAAATGGTGGTTGTGTAAATGTACCGCAAAATCGCAGTGAACTCCTTCGTCACGAGAAATTAATTCGTTAGAAAACGTTAAACCCGGCATTAATCCACGTTTTTTCAACCAGTAAATGGAACAAAACGCGCCAGAGAAAAAGATGCCTTCAACCGCTGCAAAAGCGATTAGCCTTTCGGCAAACGAATCAGAGCCAATCCATTTTAAAGCCCAATCGGCTTTTTTCTTTATAGCAGGAAAAACCTCTAAAGCGTTAAAAAGTTTGTCTTTTTCTACTTCATCTTTCACATAAGTATCAATCAAAAGGGAATAAGTTTCACTGTGGATGTTTTCCATCATGATTTGAAAACCATAGAAAAACTTAGCTTCTGGATATTGTACTTCGTTTACGAAGTTTTCCGCTAAATTCTCGTTTACAATTCCGTCTGAAGCGGCGAAAAAAGCCAAAATATGTTTGATGAAATATTTTTCATCGTCATTTAATTTATTATTCCAATCGGATAAATCTTGGTGCAGATCAATTTCTTCTGCAGTCCAAAAGCTGGCTTCCATTTTTTTGTACCAATCCCAAATATCATGATGCTTTATTGGAAAAATCACAAAACGATTTTTGTTTTCTTGTAAAATTGGTTCGATGTTAGCCATTGTGAATTTGTATTTCGGTGGGTTGTTGTCTAATTCTGTCTGTTACAAAGATTGTTAAATGAAACGTAAAAAGAAAGCCAAACTTATTCACAATACCCTTTAGTTTTTAACAAATTGAATGGTTTTTGACTAATTTTTTAAATTATATACGCTATTGATTATCAATATTTTAAAAAAATAAAAAAACTCTAAAAGCCCTAAAACAAAGACAATTACGAATTTTCTGATAGTGAAATTTTAACATTTTTCATCTTCTGAAAATCGATTTTTTGAGATTAAAAAAACGCAGTTTTCTATATAAGAAAACTGCGTTTAGCATTTTTAAAAAAGGACTAAAATCTATACCTATTCGTCTCTATCGATATAGGTTTTATTACCGTTTTTATTGATATAGTATTTACCGCCTCTTGGTCCCGTGAATACTTTTTTACCTTTATAATCTCCTGTAACTTTATCTGCTACTTTTTTTTCAGCAGCGACAGAAGATGGAGTAGCTTTCATATCTTCTTTTTCTTCAGCAGCTGTTTTTTTAACTTTAGCTTTTGCTTTAGTTGCTGTTGCTGTTGCTTTTAAATCTGTTGCCGCTTTCTCGGTTTTAGTCTTGCCGTCTTTTGCGGCATCTTTAAAACGTTTGTCTACGGTTCCGTCTTTTTTAAGTTTGGGCGCGTTATCTGCAGCATCTTTAACCGCTTTTTCGGTTTTTACTTTTGTTTTAGTAGCTTTTTCTTTTATATCTTTTTTAGCCTCTGTTACTTCCTTTTTGGCTTTAGCTACCTCTTTATCAGCTTTTTTTTCTGCTTTGCCCGCTTCTTTTTTAGCTTTTGTTTCTGCAGCTTTTTCTTTTTTGGATACAGCCTTTTCGGTTTTAGTTTTAGCCGATTTTTCTTTTGCTTCTTGCGCAAAGAATGTATTTGAGAAAACAAATACCAGACCTAATAAAATTAGTTTTTTCATGATTTTCAAAATTTGTTAATTGTGTTTAAAATTTGTTTGTTACTAAAAATCCGTTGTGTTTATACTAGTGTTCGTGGTTTTCATTTTCTTCTCCCTTTTCATCATGCTTATGATGTTTGCCATGCTTTTTATTTTCTTCAGCTCGTTCTTTACCTTGTTCAGATCTTTCTCTTCCTCTTTCAGAAGCATTATTATATTTTTCCCTTTTTTTAGGTTTTTCGTTTTCTTCATCAGACTGCTCTTTCACTATAACAGGACGCGGGGTATTTACTTGAGGCTGTCTTGTAGTACCTTTTTTAATTACTTTGTTTCCAAAAATAACTTGACCAGATTTTGTTTCTGTTGTTGTGCCTTTTTTAATTACTTTGTTTCCAAAAACAACTTCACCAGATTTTGTCTCTGTTGTTGTACCTTTTTTGATTACTTTGTTTCCAAAAACAACTTCACCTTGCTTTTTCTCATTTGATGTTTGTGCATAAAATGCATTTGTAAAGACAAACATAAAGCCTACTAAAAATAATTTTTTCATAATGTTTAAATTTTAATTTATTTTGTTAAAGTTACAAAACACGGTAAACAAATAGCATGCCAATTAAAAATAAGCTCTCAATTGTACGTTGCCCGTGTGAATTGTTTGGCTAGTTTCTGTTTTTCTACCTTGGTAATTAATATTAATATCCAAAAAGTCAGTTAACTTTTTCTGCAAAAGTAATCGCCAAGTCATATTTTTCCCCGGCTGAAGTCCTTCAAGCATTTGAAAAGCTACTGGAGATTGTGCGTCTCCTATAAATTCGTTTTGATATAATGAAAATTCACCATTCATCGTTAATTTTTTTTCGCTTGCATAAGAAAAGGAAGTTCCAAATCGATTTTGAAGTAATTTTTCAGCATTCCCAAGTTGGTTTTTTTTATTTTGAAATTCATAAAAAATATCCCAACTCGCATTTTTGTTGAATAAATAGGAGATTTTTGGGTTGAGTTTCTCACTCTTAACTTCGTAATTTTTACTACTATAATTTTGAGAAATTATAGCTGTTTTAGAAATTTCTATTATCAAAGAAAAAAGCCAAGTTTTTTTTAGCAAATGAATATACTGTAGTTGGTGCGTATTGTTTTTACTTTGTTGTGAGCCTACCGAAAGTAAGCTTTTTAATTGGTTGTTGATAAAAGTATACGTCACGGAATGGTTTTGTTTTCCACGATTATAGCATAAACTATTTCTAAAACTGGTGTTCAATCCTAACATATTAACATCTGAAGTCGAGAACGGATTTAAATCAAAATTATCGCCATTACGTTTTATTTTTCGTTCGATTAAAAAAGATGCTTGATTATAAAAATGAGATAAAACTTTTTTAAATCCAAGTTTATTTTGCCATTGCGAAGCATTCAACGTGAGTGATTGTGAAAATTTATTTTGATGTGTTTTTATAAAAATTTGATTGGGCAAAAACACCCTTACATATTTCGCTTGGTCCGGAAATGGTGCTATTTCAAACTCTTGTAATTCCTGAATTCCGTTTCCATTATAATCAATCCAAGCGTACACTCCTTGTCCGGCATTGACTTCAAGATACGTAAATTCCTGTTGCGCAATAGTTCCCGATGTTGTTTCATAAGCCGTTGTTACTTGTATCAATTGATTAAAATATTGATCATCATACAATAATCGCGAATTCAACGAAGGTTCATTTTGGCGATTATAATCAGCATATTTAAGGTTTCTGTAATTCACAAATAAGGATAAATTGCTTTTTTTGGTTTGGTATAATTTCGATTTTAAATAATAAGATTGCGATGTATTTACTCTTTGCAAAACTCCACTTTGTAAACTGTCATTCATCCGCTGCAAATAACCGAGTTCGACAAAAACCTTGGTACTATCGCCACGTCCAACAATTGCTCCATATTCTGTAAAGCGTTGGCTCAAAGATGATAATTGATTTGTCGCTATCAACTTTTCTTTATTATTTTCTAACCTTAAAGTACTTCCTATCCAATTTTTTTTAAAATTATACCGCACCTGAGATTGGTTTCTGATAAAAGTGGAATTAGCATAAGTACCTTCACTTTTTAAATAACTGTTATTTTGAAGAATATTCCATTTTTTCAGCTTGAAAAATCCATTTAAAATATGACGTTTTCCCGAAAAACTTTGTGAGAAATCTAGTTTTTCAAATTGATAGGTTAGTTTTCCTTTTTCGGGCAACGAGAAATCTAAGCCGTTTATCAATAAACTTTGATTGCCCTTAAAGCTGGTTAAATTCCAATCCCGATTGAACTCAATGGTGAATAAACGCTCAATGGTCTTGAAATTTTCTTGCACATATTGATAATTTCCAAACACGTCTATTTGCCATTTTTTGGAAAGTAATCGTTGTTTGAAATTCATTTTGCCTGCAACCCCTTTGTTGTCATTATCATCAATAGCAGAAAATAAATTTAAATCGTTATTACTTGCACCTACTTCAAAGTTGATCAAGGTTTTTTCAGTAGGATTAAATTTTCCTAGAACGGCTGCAATCTGAATTTTTGTTGGTGCTATTAATCTAATTATTGGCTCGTAGTTTCCCTGTAAAATACCACTAATTGGCTCAATATACTTATAAATTTTCCCAATTGCAGAAGAATTTGTCAATACATAATTACCAAGATTATTGCCTACTAAAGTAAACTTTACATTGTACAAAACATCAGCAGAATTGTTTGAATATTCGAAAACTTGAACACTGTTTATAATTATTTTTTTGTACAAAATTTTATTTGCAGAATAGGTGTCTAAATAAGCTGATGGAGCATTCATTAAGTTAATGTTATCTCCGGCATTACTTAAAACTGCAACTTGTTCTGAAGATAAATTTTGTTGCAACGGCTGATTTTTTACATCGTTTTCCGAATATAAATAACCGCCCAAACTCCATGTTTTTGCTTCGTGATTTACTCCAGCATAGGTGACAAATCGGGTATAATTTCTATCAGAATATTGATATTCAATCACAATTCTCATTTCTGAAGTTATAGGAAACAAGGTCGTAAAAATAATTTCTCCTGCATTATAATCAATAATATAGTCGTTGTTTTCGCCGCGGTTTCGCAAAATTCCGTTCACATATACCCGTTCAGAACCCGAAATTACCAAGACATATAATTCGCCATTATTGCCTCTCAATTTATACGGTCCTTGATTTCCTTCTTGCCCCGTGAACGAACTTTTGGCATATTTCCCGCGAACTAAAGCTGCTGCTGCAAAAACATCTGTTTTATTTTCCTCGCCACCAAGGGTGAAATGGGTAGAAAGTCCTTGTACTTTTTTGTTGAAATTTAAGAAACGAGATTGTCTGTTTTCCAAAAATAAATCACCTCCACGAATGTTCCATTTATCGGTAAATAATTCAATAAAAATTTGATCAAATTCATCCAGTTTTTGAGAATAACCTCCTTCTCGCAAAGGAATATTACTGTCTTGGATAGAAGCGCGAATGGAAACTTTATCCGATATTTTTCCAGTGATTTGCAAATCCAAATTAGAATTCACCGAAGCGTTTTGATTATTACCAATAGTAACGCCGCGCGTAATACTTCCCGAAGTATTCAAACCATCAAACGGAACAAATTTCTTGACAGACCGATTAACTTTATACAAATTACCATCATTAGCCACTACTCGACCTTGGTCGTAAATACTATATGTTTTGGTTAATTGTTCTGGGTATTTGAAGTACCGAATTGTCAAACTGTCTTGCGAAGTAAAACCATTTTTGAAAATCAGTTTCCCTTTTTTGTAATCTATTTTATAAAAACTAGTATCGATTTCAGTTCCTTTTGAGGTTTGTAATTTGAAGAAACTTGGGCTAATGCTCACCTTTTCTATTGAAATAGTATCGGCAGTAAACGTTATTTTTTTACTTTGATATAGTGATTTTATTTCCTGCGCTGTCAGACGAGAAAAACCAAAAAGCACCATTAATAAAAAAAGTTTTTTTAGCATACCTTTAATAACGTGAAAATTCAAAAAGTAGTATTCTATTATTCTAGATTTATTCTGTAAAAAGATTTAATAGAACTCAAATAAATATTCGATTTGCAAATGAGTTGTTAACGCTTTTAAAAATGATTATTTTACGTTAATTCTTGTAAGGTAAGCAACCTATTCTTTCGTCACAATTTGCATCGTGTCTCTAGAGATTTGTTTGACCAAAACGGTTTTGTCTTTTTCTACAATATTGGCAGCTTTTTCGTCAAAATGCCTAATGGTATACAGCGATACATTCTCGTTGTACGCGATTTTGAATTTTTTGGACAATATGTTTTTTACTTCCTTAAAATTGCCGAATTTATCTTCCAAACATACCGAAAAACTGATTGCCGAGTTCTGAATCAAACTCGTTTTAATTTTGTATTGGTGCAGCAAAGCAAAAATTTCGCTTATATTTTCCTCCATGATAAAAGAGAAATCTATAGATGATAATGAAAGTAATAATTGCTCTTTTTTGACAATAAAACAAGGAATTTTTGGCTCTAAATCTTTTCCTTTAGCAACGCTTGTGCCCGGCAGTAAAGGGTTTATGAATGATTTTACAAATAAAGGAATTTCTTTTTTTTGTAAAGGTTGCAACGTTTTTGGATGTATAACCGATGCTCCATAAAAAGCCAACTCAATGGCTTCTCGATAGGATATCTGATTTAACAAAACCGCATTTTCAAAATAACGTGGGTCGGCATTTAGAACTCCTGGAACATCTTTCCAAATCGTTACACTTTCGGCATTTAAGCAATACGCAAAAATTGCTGCTGTATAATCAGACCCTTCCCGACCTAGTGTTGTGGTAAAATTATTTTCATCAGATCCCAGAAAACCTTGTGTAATAGTAAGTCCTCTTTTTTTAACTCCTTTTGAAATAAATTGTTGTGTTTTTTCCCATTCCATATCGGCATCACGGTAATTATTAGTAGTTTTAATAAAATTCCGAACATCTAGCCAGTTGTTTTTTAATCCCGCGTAATTAAAATAATGGCTTACTATTGTGGTTGAAACGATTTCTCCAAAACTCACTACTTGGTCATAAACAAAGTTGTAATTGGGGGATTTATTGCTTCGGATAAAATATTCCAAATCAGCAAAATGACTGTTTATAGCATAAAAAACTTCGTGTTCTTCATCATCAAATAAGTCTAATAAAATTTGGTTATGGTATTTACGCACCTCCTGCAAGGACGAATGCAATTCATTAGATTTTTCAAAATAATTTTTAATGACCAGTTCCAATGCATTTGTCGTTTTTCCCATGGCAGAAATTACCAAAAGTGTGTCTTCGTGACCTACTTTTTTTAATACCTCAAAAACATTTTTTATACCATCAGCATCTTTTACTGATGCGCCACCAAATTTAAAAACTCTCATTATAAATTACTTAAAAATTCGTTTATCACTTTTTCGTCCATTTGCACAACGCGCCAATCCTGCATTATTTTTGCTCCTGATTTGGTATAGAAATCTATAGCCGGTGCATTCCAATCTAAAACTGCCCATTCTATGCGACGCACTTTGTCTTTTTTCCCTTGTTCTATAATTTTGGAATACAAAGCTGATCCCAAACCGGAACCGCGCATTTTTTCTTTAATTATCAAATCTTCTAAATGAATGGTTTTGCCTTTCCAAGTTGAATAGCGGTAATAATACAAGGCTATGCCAACTATTTGTCCTTCAACTTCTGCTACGAAAGTATGAAACAAAGGATAATCCCCAAAACCATCACGCTCTAAATCGGCAACGGTTACCACAACAGCATTGGGTTCGTTTTCAAAAGTCGCTAATTCCTTTATTAGTTCAAGAACGGCTTTCATATCTTTTTTTTCGCCTTTTCGGATATTCATTTAGGTCAAATTTTTAACAAAAATACAATTATTAATTTCTTATCGAAATAGATAATTTCTTTACCAAATTTATCGATATTTGCGCAAACAACTACATCGATTTCGGAATGGAAGAACGCAACAGCACCTTGGGTGAATTTATAATTGAAAACCAAAAGGCACATCAATATTCATCTGGAGAATTATCAAAAATTATCAATTCTATTAGATTAGCTGCCAAAGTGGTTAACTACAAAGTAAACAAGGCTGGTTTGGTTGACATTGTTGGTGCGGCTGGCGATCAAAACATTCAAGGCGAAGATCAGCAAAAACTGGATGTTTATGCCAATGAAATTTTTATACAAACTTTAATTAATCGTGAAATTGTTTGCGGAATTGCTTCCGAAGAAAATGATGATTTTATTACCGTCAAAGGATTAGATAACGGACACAATAATAAATATGTCGTGCTAATGGATCCCTTGGACGGTTCGTCAAATATTGATGTAAATGTTTCTGTGGGAACTATTTTTTCGGTATATAAAAGAGTAACACCTATTGGCACTCCGGTTAAATTAGAAGATTTTTTACAACCAGGAACCAGCCAAGTTGCCGCTGGATATGTAATTTATGGCACTTCGACAATGCTTGTTTACACCACTGGTCATGGTGTCAATGGTTTTACATTGAATCCCGCTATAGGAACTTTTTATCTCTCGCATCCTGCTATGAAATTCTCCAAAGACGGAACTATTTATTCCATCAACGAAGGGAATTATGTTCATTTCCCTCAAGGTGTAAAAGATTATATCAAATATTGTCAGCTAGAAGAAGGCGACCGACCTTATACTTCGCGTTATATTGGAAGTTTGGTTTCTGATATTCACCGAAATATGATTAAAGGGGGAATTTATATTTACCCAACAAGTTCAAAAGCGCCAAAAGGTAAATTGCGGCTTTTATATGAATGCAATCCTATGGCATTTATAATAGAACAAGCTGGTGGAAAAGCCTCTGACGGTTTTGGCAGAATAATGGAAATTCAACCAACAGAACTCCATCAACGCGTTCCGTTCTTTTGTGGAAGTTATAATATGGTTGAAAAGGCAGAAACTTTTATGGCAAAATATAAATAAAGAAAAGAGCCATCAGGCAATAGTACCTAAAAAAGGCAAAAGTTAATACTCTTGCCTTTCTTTATAATATACCGAATGAATAAGGATTGTAGCTTTTTCCTAATGCCTTTCGCCTTTCTACTTATTCATATGTGTCATTTCGTAAACAAACGTATCCAAATCTACATGTAAAAGCAGTAGTGACATCGCCTTGTCAACAATGAATGAAACGTTTCCAGGTGTAAATCCTAAAGCTAAAGCAAACTTTATCAAAATTTCTTTTTGTTTTGGCCCAAGAACATGATCTACATATACCATTCTCGATAAATCATACAAACGCTCCAGTCGTTGCGTGTGCAAATAAGGTGGATTGATTGGGTATTTTGCAGGGTTTTCTAAAATTTCTTCATACTCTGCAGCCGAAATTTCTAATCGAACCGCTAGTTTATCTAAAAACTCTTTTTCGTCTTTGCTTAATGCTCCATCAGCAATAGCTACACGCACAATTGCCGAAAAATGAGCTTTATTTCTGCTTTTAAATTCGCTATCAAATAAATCTGAAAATGACATACTTTTTTTATTTTTAAGCTGCAAATATAACTCAAATTCCTGTTTTGGAAAACCCTTTTTAAAAAT
>NZ_JANXUG010000001.1 GCF_025352015.1 Flavobacterium sp. | reverse complement strand
TTCACAATTTTTAGCTTTACTGTCCTAATGAAAAATGCCTTTTTTTATTTTATAATGTTTCCTTTTTTAGGTTTTATAAATGCCATAAAAAACTATAGAAGTTCATGGGCAAAACCAACGATTATTGCATTTGTAGCTTTTTTTGGATTATCAATGGTTAAAAGCGATACCGTAGATAGCGCTCGATATATTCAGAATCTTGAGGTAATGTACGATAGTAATAAAGATTATGAAACTATTCAAAATAGTTTGTACACTCAAGAAGGAGGTCAGGTAGATATTTATGTAATTTTGGTCACATTTATTTTCTCAATTTTTACAGATAACGGAAATATTCTATTTTTATTTTTTGGTTTAGTATTCGGTTACTTTTATGCAAATAATATTTGGTCGGTATTAAATCAATCAAAAGGAAAATTATCTTGGGAACAATATCTTTTGATTGCATGCTTTAGTTTGGTTGTGGGATTTTGGACAGTGAACGGAGTTCGGATGTGGACTGCAGCCCATGTTTTCTTTTATGGCGGGTTTTTATATTTATTTCATAACAAGAAAAAAGGATTACTTATTGCTGCAACAAGTATTTTATTCCACTTCTCCTTTGTTATCCCTGTGGTACTTTTAATAGCTTACAGCCTGGTTCGATTAAATTTTAGATTTCTTTACATCTTTTATATAGCAAGTTTTTTTATTGCCGAACTTAATGTAGATTTTATTAGAAATATGCTTGAGACAAACCTACCAGATTTTTTGTTGCCAAAAGTTAAAACCTATTTTAATGAGGATTATATCGAAGGATATGAAAAAATAGGTGTTGCTGCAAATTGGTATATTTTGTACTATAAAAAAATATTAACTTATTTTACTGTAATATTTATTTCTATTTTATTTTTCAAAGGAAATTTAACCTCAAAAACTCGAAATTTATTGGGATTCTCACTACTATTTTTGGCCATAGCCAATATTTTGAGTTTGCTTCCATCAGGTGGTCGTTTCTTGAATGTAGCCTTCTTGTTTTCGTTGGCAACCTCATTTATTGTAGTAACAAATAGTAAAGAAAGCATTATTGGCAAAAGTGCTAGATTATTTTCACCGCTATTAGTTTTGTTTTGTATCATTTCTATCAGATTATCATTTGATTATTTTAACGTTACAACACTAACTAATCCAATAGTAGTTTTTTTAACCAATGTAAATCAACCTCTTATTGATTTATTTAAATAAGTAAAACTGGATTAATAATGTCTTTTAAAACAATTTCTTATTTAAAATCGTTTGCTGCTGCTGCTGACATCAACAGGAACGGGCATTCAATAAAAGAAAAATTTATTATCATTGAGTCTGACGACTGGGGAGCAATTAGAACACCTTCAAAAGAAGTGATTACCTATTTTGAAAAAAAAGGTTTTGCAATTGCCAATAGTATTTATAAAAATGATGCATTAGCATCTCAAGACGATTTAGAAAAATTATTTAACGTTTTGCAAGCTTACAAAGGTAGCGATGGTAAGCCAGCTGTAATTACTGCAAATTGTATCATGGCAAACCCTGATTTTGTAAAGATAAAAGAGCATGATTTTCAACAGTATTATTGGGAATCTTTTACCGAAACCTTAAAACGATATCCAAACCATAAAAATAATTTTCAGCTATGGAAACAAGCAATTAATAATGGTGTATTTTATCCGCAATTTCACGGGAGAGAACATCTAAATGTTAAACGTTGGATGAAAGCATTGCAATCAAATAACGATGCAATAGTATCTTCTTTTGAACAGCAAACAACTTTTTCTGGTAAAGACGATTACAGCTTCATGGAAGCCTATGATTGGGATATTAAAGAGGATACAAAGCAACACGAATGCATCATTTCAGAAGGATTGCAAATCTTTGAAGAGCATTTTGGATTTAGATCCAAAAGTTTTATTGCGCCTTGTTATAATTGGGATACAAAACTTGAACCTTTTTTAGCTAGTCAAGGTATAAAATGGATTCAGGGTCTGCGTTCACAACTGCAACCAACGGGAGTTTTTAATGAATATCAGTACATAAAACATAGTTTTGGAGAATCACAAAACGGTTTGCGTTACAACATTAGAAATTGTTTTTTTGAACCAAGCATGTTACCTCAAAAAGATTGGGTAAACAGTTGTTTAGCTCAAATACAAGCGGCATTTTTGTTTTCAAAGCCTGCAATAATATGTTCTCATCGAATTAACTTTGTGGGTTTCATCAATCCCAAAAATGGAGATCGAGGATTGAAAGATTTAAATAATTTGCTTAAAGCAATTGTAAAAAAATGGCCAGAAGTTAGATTTGTAACAACAGATCAGTTATCGGACTTTAGCTTAAGTAATTAAAAACAAAATAGTTTCATAAATGTTATTTAACTCTTTAGAATTTGCTTTATTTCTGCCAATAGTTTTAATACTCTATTGGTTTGTGTTCCCAAAAAGCATTAGTAAGCAAAACCTTTTAATTTTACTAGCTAGTTATATTTTTTATGCATGGTGGGATTGGCGTTTTTTGTTTTTATTGTTTTTTTCCACATTTCTAGACTATTTTTCTGGACTTAAAATTGAGCAGTCCAAAACAAATGCACACAGCAAGTTTTGGTTGGTCTTAAGTATTGGAATCAATTTAGGATTTTTAGGTTTCTTTAAATACTATAATTTTTTTGTTACCGAATTGACAAATGCTATTGCCAATGCAGGTATAGTAATAAATCCTTGGACATTAAAAGTAATCCTCCCAGTAGGAATTTCTTTTTATACATTTCATGGACTTTCATATATTATTGATGTATATAAAAAAAGAATAATTGCTGAAAGAAACTTTGTAGATTATGCAGTTTTTGTCAGTTATTTTCCGTTGTTAGTAGCGGGTCCTATAGAAAGAGCTACTCATTTGTTACCTCAATTTAAAAAAGCAAGAGCCTTCGATTATGATAAAGCAGCAGATGGTTTACGACAAATTCTTTGGGGATTATTTAAAAAAATTGTTATTGCAGATAATTGTGCCACATATGCAAACACTATTTTTAATGCCAGTGGCGAGCACAATGGAAGTAGCTTATTTATTGGAGCATTATTTTTCACTTTTCAAATTTATGGGGATTTCTCTGGATATTCAGATATTGCTTTAGGAGTTTCCCGTTTGTTTGGAATAGAATTATTACGAAATTTTGCTTTTCCCTATTTCTCTCGAGATATTGCTGAATTTTGGAGAAGATGGCACATATCACTGTCAACTTGGTTTAGAGATTATCTCTATTTTCCTCTAGGTGGAAGTCAAGGAGGAACATGGATGAAGATAAGAAACACTTTTATAATCTTTTTAGTTAGCGGATTTTGGCATGGTGCCAATTGGACTTTTATGGCTTGGGGTTTACTCAATGCGCTGTATTTTATTCCTTTGTTATTGTTAAATAAAAACAGAAATTATTTAGAAGTAATCCCAACGCATAACTATTTTCCATCCCTCAAAGAATTTTTTCAAATTTCGCTCACTTTTTTTCTAACCGTTATCGCTTGGATATTTTTCAGATCTGATACTATATCACAAGCATTTGCTATTCTAAATAAAATTTTTTCTAAAAGTTTATTTCAAACACCTAATTTTCTGGGTAAAAACGACATGATTTACTTCATAATTCATTGCTTGATGGTTGGACTTTTAATCATCACAGAGTGGATGCACCGCGATAAACAATTTGGTCTTCAATTTAATCAAGCTACAATGCGAAATACGGTCAAAAGATGGTCAATTTATGCCGTTATTGTTGTTTTTATTTTACTTTTTGGAGGTAAACAAAATAACTTTATTTATTTTCAATTTTAATTTTTAATGATGAGCAAGTTTATTAAAAAGTGTTTTTTGTTTCTTGCATTAATAATTTTATTAAATACTTTATATTTAGTGCTGCTATTAAATTTTAATTCAAATTTTAAAAAAGTATACGATATTTCAAATTTTAAAAAC
>NZ_JANXUG010000046.1 GCF_025352015.1 Flavobacterium sp. | reverse complement strand
TTGATCCTGTAACAGGAAAAAAATATTATACCAATATGTTTATCAAGAAAAAACCATAAACATTAGTAAAAAAAAATAGTTTGATTGTTGTTTTGTTTGATTTTGACAGATCGAAAAATCCCGAATATTTCGGGATTTTTTATTTGAAACCTAATCTAACTTTCAGTTTTAAGAATAATAAAGCGATGGAATATGCATCGTCCGAAGCTGTATTTCTCTCGCTTTGCGGAATTTTATAATGCTTTATTAACTCATCCAATGAAAAGGATTTATTAGTAATGTCCATTAATTTTTGATGCATAATTTCAACATCTAAAGCTTCATTTTTTAACTTCCCACATTCCATTTTTTCCAAAACGTAATTGATCATTTCAATATCAAAATGAATTCGGTGTCCCACTAAAACAGCGTTGCCAATATAATCTATAAATGACTGAATGGCTTGCGATTCTGCTAATTTTATTAATTTACTTTCAATTAAAAATTCATTAGACATTCCGTTGTCATGGAGGTATTTATACTGTAGAATAACTACTTCAAAATTATCTCCAATGCGAATAACATCATTTATAACCGCTGTTGCACCAAAAGATAAAATGACATCTTTTTTTGGATTTAAACCAGTAGTTTCCGTGCTTAAAATGACGTATCTATTGGACTTGGTTTCGAATTTAGCCAAATATAATTTCCAAAATTCTGGATAATCTTTATTTATATTTTTAATCCAATCAAGCATAATTATGAGAATTGTGTTAATTGAAATTTATCTTTTATTAAATCTTCTAATTCTTTCATTGGTGCGAAAGCGTTTTTTAATTTTTCTTTATCCACTTTAGAGAGTTCCTCAACATTAATGTAATCTCCACTGGTATCATTCTTTAATCCTTCTAAAGTTCTAAACTTTGATAAAATTAAGAAGGCATCGGCGCAATTTAAATAGATGTCACAATATTTCGGATCGACGATAGCCAATTGTTTAAAACGTAAATAGGTGTTGTTTATTCCACGTAAATTAAGACTTATTGCAAACAAGCGCGCCGAATCAACTAATGGCATGATAGCTCTGTTTTTTATATCGAATTTACCTTTGTTTTCACCTTCTTCTTCTAAATTGAATTTCTTGAAAAAGTTGATGGGAGCATTTTTTCGCAACGCATCATTACCTAAATAGTCGAAGAATAAAGCATTATTTTTAGCATTGTTAAAAATCAAATCGTTGAGTGCATCTTCAATTTTGCTTTCGCCAAAAACAATTTCATAATCAAAAAAGATACTACTAATGTCATTCGATTTTTCTCCAGGAGTTTTCATCCAGTTATTGTATTGTTTTATCCAGTCGGATAAGGATTTGCACCAAAGCATGTTACTTGCCATCTGACCGTTTGGACAAAATTGATACCCAACTTTTTCTAATATGGTTGTGGCTCTTTTTGCCAGTTTTAAAAAGTAATCTTTAACATTTCTGTAATTTTCGGCTGCAACATCTTCAAAAACTAAAAAACTATCTTGGTCTGTTAATAAAAATTGTTCTTTTCTACCCTGACTTCCTATACTAAACCATGCGAATCGCGCTGGAGGTGAACCTAAATCAAGAATAGCCAGTTCGATAGAACGTTTTATAATAGCAGTAATAATTTCTCCTGAAATATTATAAATGTGTGGGAGTGGAATATTTTTAGCTATCGAGGTTTGTATCAATTCGGTTAGTTTTTCACGAACTAATTTAAGTTCTTTTGGAGACAACGAACGTTTTATTTCTTTGATTAAAACTCCCGGATTATTGGCTTGAGCAACGATCAAATCATGTTCTGAAATTACTCCTTTAACATCAGATTTATCAGAACCATCAATGGTAACGCACAAGTGAGTGACATTATGTTTTAATAACAACAGCTGGGCTTCGGCGACCGAAACATTCTCTGGAACCGTAATCACTGGGGACGACATTATTTTATCCATAGTAGCAATTAAAGGAAATCTTCCGTTGGCAATTTTTGATCTAAAGTCAGAGTCGGTGATAATGCCAATAGGGAAATTTTGTTCGGTGATAATGGCATTATCCATTAAGTTTTCCGACATCAGTTGAGCCACATCTTTAGCAATAGCTGTGTCACTCACTTTTAAAGGTGTTTTATTATAAGCGAGTGACTGAAAATATTGGATTTCATTTTGTTGATTTTCTCCATAAACATTATCTGTTAAAAGTCTTCCGCGATTTTCTTTATCAAAAGGGTTTCTAGTGTTGGTGGCAAAACTTTCTAACAAAAAATCCAAAACTTGAGGATTTTGAGCAACGAATGGTTTAAAAGAATTGATGGGGATAGCATATACAATGCTGTCTTCACGAGATTTTGCAGTCATCATATAATTGTTTTTGGCAAAAAAGGGACGTAATCCAAAAACATCTCCAGGGTAACATTTATTTAATAATGTTTCTTCGGCATCTGCAATTACTGAAAGATTGATTACACCCGAAGCTACAACATAGAAACTATCGTGCAGTTTATCATTAATTTGAAATAAAATTTTATGTTTGTCTAAATTTATGACGCCAATACTGTTGGCAACTTGCGTAAGTTCATCATAGGTTAAATAGTTAAACGGTGCGAATTCCTTCAAAAAATTGGCAATATTTTCGGCGATTGAATTACTCATTAGCAATAAATGTATTGGTACAAAAATAACAAAGGTTTAGATAAGTAGTGGTCTATTCTGAAAAAGATTTTAAAACTAAATGTCAAAAGGATAGGACCTTATTTTACAATATCTATTTTACATAATATAAATTATAGTTCAAATAATAAAGTTTTGTTTATAGTCAATACTAACGATTAAATCATTGACTTATAATAATATAAACTGCCTTATCTATTACATTAATTTCTAAAAATTTAATTCCCTAAATAATTTACCAATAGCTACAGTTAATTTAGTTTTATAATCTTCAATCAACCACTCACGGTAATTTTTACTAGTTTTCCCTAAACACTTGACATATCTGTTTAAACGACTTTCTATATCATTTCCTAAGAGTTTAGAAAGCATTCGAGCTTGATTTAAATCTTTTGAATTTTCATTGCACATTAAAGCATGTTGATAAATTGATTTCTCAAGCACCTCTTTGGAGCGTTTATTTAGCCCAATCACTCTTTTGAATTCTTCTTCAATATCAATGCTTATATCGGTCGTTTTTGCAAACATTTTTCTTATGTTGTCGGGCATTACATATTTGAAATTATTTTCAATTTCAGCATCTTCTCTTAAATTTTCCAAATAATATTCGGGCGATTTAAAAATATGTTGCCAATCTACGGCATCATTCCACAAACCGAATCTTAATGCATTATTTCCTAGATCAATAACAATAAAATTATCTTTATGGGGTAACTTTCGAGAACCACGTCCAATCATTTGAAAGTATAATGTCAACGATTTCGTGGCGCGATTTAGTATGATACTTTCAACCGTTGGTTCATCAAAGCCCGTGGTTAATATTCCCACCGAAGTCAAAATAGCATCTGGAGTTTTTTTAAACCAATGTAAAATATCTTTTCTATCTTCGGCTGATGTAGTATTATCGAGATGTTTTATGGGAAAACCTGCTTCTTTAAAAGTTTCATAAACGTATAGCGAGGTATGAATTCCGTTATTAAAAATTAACGTTTTCTTTCCCAACGATTTTTCAATATAAGAATGTAATAGTTTTTCTTGCATCACCATGTTCATGTACAAATCATCAGAAGATTTTACAGTATAATCTCCATTAATTCCTACTTTTAATGAAGTCAGTCCTACATCATAACTGTATGTAGTTGCTTTAGCTAAAAAACCTTTATCAATAAGGGATTGAATAGTATCTCCTACTATTAATTCATCATAATTGTTATGCATGGGCAACTTAATATTCGAACTCAAAGGTGTTGCCGTTACACCTAATATGAAAGAATTTTTGAATTGGCTAAACAATTTTCGAAACGAATTATAATGGGCTTCATCTATAATGACTAAACCAACATTGTCAATCATCAGTTTTTCATCGTTTAGACGGTTTTTTAAGGTTTCAACCATCGCTACAAAACAAGAATAATCCTCCTGATCGGGCAATTCTTTGATGTTGCTATTGATAATTTTGTTTTTGACGTCAAATCCTTTAAGCATTTTAGAAGTTTGCTTACAAAGCTCAATTCGATGTGTTAACACTACAACTTTTTTGTTATGCTGTGCTAAATAACGTCTGACTATTTCTGAAAATATGACTGTTTTTCCGCCACCTGTAGGCAACTGATATAAAAGATGATAATCACTTGCAGCGTTATCTAATCGCTCAAAAATTTTATCAATATCGCTCTTTTGGTACGCGTAAAGTTCCTTTTTCTCTTCAATTTCGGAAATAAAATCTTTTTGAGACATAACGATTTGTACAATTTTGCAAAAATACATCTAAAAAAGAGTTGTCTCCAAAAATTAAATAGTTTATTTACAAATTTAATATTCTAATCGTTCCACTACAGCTGTGAATTCGGATTGATTAGGCCAGTTCTGGTTAATTGTTGCTTCTTTTATAGCAGTCACTCTACTGTGAAATTCATTCAAAATTCCGTTTTTAATCAAGAAACTGACCGTTTGTTGAAATGATGTGAGCATACTTTTAAAAAATAGTTCTTGTTTTACAACTCTTTCTGAAGAAAATGTTTGAGCAATTTCAATAGTATAAAGCATCACATCAGCAATCATAAAAATGTCAACGCCAAGCAAAATAAAATGTTTTATGAATTTTTGTGCTACTGAACGCCGCATTTTGGGTCTTTTACCTTTTATAGGATAATATTCGTAGGTGATTTTAGATTTTGCATCTTTAACCAAATTATTTTCATTGGGATTAAAAACAAAATCATAATAAGTTTTTACCTCTTTAAACTTTTCATATATATCAACTAATTGTTCTTCTAACTTAACTTTGTTGAGTTCCTGGAGGTATTTTTTTAAATCGCGTTTGCTCATTTTTAAGATTATAAAAACAAAAGTAACTGCTTTTTAAAGTACTTTATGAATGTAATTATTTAATTTTGTATCAAATTAAACACACAATGATTAAACTTTTTAAATTCGTTGCCATTTCAGAAGGTATATCTTATTTAGTTTTATTTTTCAATATGCTAATTATTAAGCACAATAATATTGATTTGTATAAAACTTTGTTGTTTCCAATAGGCTTGGCTCATGGCTTACTTTTTATTAGTTATATAATTTTGGCATTCCAAATCAAAAGCAGTCAGCATTGGAAACTGAAAGATTTACTCATTGTACAAGTCGCATCTTTGCTGCCGTTTGCTACTTTTTATGTAGAAAAAAAATATGTAAAAAATGCATAAAATTGTCGTAAAAATATTTGGTTGGTGTTATCCAATTTTTAAAAAATGTGATTTTGGAGAAACACTTTCTGCATACTTAAGTTTAGCAGTAAATATTCTTGTTTTAGGAATTTTATCGTATATAATTTATCTTGTATTCCGATTTTTTTTAGTGCGAATCATGGTTGCTGTTGCACGAAGAACCAAAACCAAATTTGATGATTTATTGGTTTCTAATAAAACAGCCAAATACATTGCGCATTTAATTCCGTTATTATTTATCTACAAAAGCGTTCCCATTATTCTGAAAAACTTTGTGTATTGGGAAACTGTATTCGGAAAATTAGTTGCCATTTACATAGTGATACTAACTATATGGATAATTAAAACCGTGTTACAAGCACTGCGAGATCATTTAAAAACAAATGTTTCTTATAGCGACAAGCCCATTGACAGTTACATTCAAGTAATAATGATTGTTTTGTGGGTTTTTGCATTCATTTTTATAGTTTCCAAAGTTTTTGACATAAGTACTGTAAAGATGATGGGTACCTTTGGAGCTGTCTCTGCTATAGTTTTGTTAATTTTTAGAGATATCATTTTAGGATTTGTGGCAAGTGTTCAAGTTTCATTAAACGATATGGTTCGAATTGGTGATTGGATTACGTTTGATAAATTTGGTGCCGATGGTGATGTAATTGAAATTAATCTAGCAACAGTAAAAGTTAGAAATTTTGACAATACCACAACAACGATTCCCACTTATAGCATGATTTCAGATTCGTTTCGAAACTGGCGCGGAATGCTGAATTCAGACGGACGACGAATAAAGAGACATGTTTTGATAAAAGTCAACAGCATTCGCTTTTTAAATGAAAATGAAATGCACGAATTAAAAAAAATTCAATTAGTTCATAGTTATATCGATCATCGTCAATCAGAAATTAACAAGTATAATGAAACCCATCAAGTTGACAAATCACTACTAATCAATGGAAGGAATATGACCAATTTTGGTTTGTTTCGAAAATACATTACACAGTATTTAAGTCAATATCCTGGTTTAAACAGGGAAATGATATTGCTTTGTCGGCAGTTACAGCCTACTCCACACGGAATTCCTTTAGAAATATATACGTTTTCCAATGATAAAAAATTTGAAAACTACGAATATATCATGTCAGATATTTTTGATCATATATTTGCTTCTATTTCGTATTTTGACTTGGAAATATATGAAATGCCTTCAAGTAAAAGTATTTATTCAGAATAATTTCTTTCATTACATACAATAAAATGTAAAAAAATTGGTTATTGGTAGGAAACATTTATATTTGTACCGTTTTAATATTTTATACATTAATTACTAATCAAAAAACATGAAGAATTATCTACTATTATTGGTGACAGTTTTTTGTATCGCTTTTTCTGCTAATGCTCAAAAAGCAACAAAAAATAAAAAAAATAAAAAAGGGGATTTAGAACTCATTGCCGCTCAACCTGATAAAGAATTGGTTGGAGAAAAATTCAACAGATGGTCTGTTGAAGCTGATTTTGGTCAAGCTAAAGGTTCAAAACCATACAGTAATGATACACCCAGTGGCAGTTATTATGCAAACAATCCAGGTAAATTTTTTGGTGGTGTAGATATTAATCATGTAGGTTTTGGTGCGAGATATATGTTTAGCCCAAAATTTGGTGTTAAAGCAAACTTTAACTTTGACAATCTCCAAAAACAATCTGGTTCAGGAAGTTTACCTTTCCAAATGCAACATGTTCAGTTTTCCGGAGAAGGAGTTGCGAACATGATACGATTGTTTGACATTCAAAATCAAGCAGGTCGCTTTGGATTGTTATTTCATTTTGGTTTTCAAATTTCGCGTATGCAACCTCAAATAGGTCCTTATAAAGATATTCACGAATGGAATGGTGGAATTGTTGGTGGATTATCACCACAGTTCAGAATATTTAAAAACGTAAGTGTATTTGCTGATTTTGTGGTTAATTCAAACGTTAGACAACATTACAACTGGGATGGTCAAACATTTTCAGATCCAAAAAATAACTTAACGGGAAGTTTATTTAGAACGACTTTAGGAATTTCAGTAGCACTTGGAAAAGGAAAAATACATGGAGATTGGGCTATTATTAGAGATAAAAATGATAAACGTCTTGACTCCTTAAATAATAAAATTGGAGAAATCGAAAGTTTGATGAACGACAGTGATAAAGATGGTGTGCCTGATTATTTAGATGCAGAACCAAATTCGATTGCAGGTGTAGCTGTTGATACTAAAGGTAGAATGGTTGATAAAAATAATAATGGTGTACCAGATGAGTTAGAAAAATATGTAGCCAATTCTATAGCTACAAATAATAATGCAACTTCAGTCGCTAGTGAAAACGCGGTATTAAGACTTATTAACGAAGGTTATATTGCAGCTTATTTTGAATCGGGTAAATCACAACCAAACGCTTCATCGGCAAGCAATATTGGATTTATCTTAAATTATTTGAAAAATAGTCCAGATAAATCTGTTGAAATTACAGGTTATGCAGATGAAATTGGCTCTACTGCTGATAATGATAGATTAGCAGGTGAACGTGCTCAAAATGTTAAAGCTATATTGGTAAAAGCAGGAATTAGCGAATCAAGATTAAATATTATATCTAAAGGCGAAGATGCTTCTGTAAATAAAAACTCTGATTATGCCAGACGATTAGTTCGAAAAACATTATTCAAAGTCAAATAATAATTAACAATTAATTATTAATAACTATTAAAAACCTCTGTTTCAAAACAGAGGTTTTTTTTTAACTTTAAAGTAAAAAAATTATGGAAACTAGAGATCACAACGTTATAGAATTAAGAGGAGAAGCACTAGGAGTGATAAATATTCAATCTTCAGTAGAAGAAATGTTTCAAAACAAAACTCTTCGACCTATTTTGAAATTACAAAACGATTTATTCATTCAAGTCTTCATAAATTATGCTGTAAAACAAAAAAATGTGTTCTTTGGCCTTACTCCCGAAAAAAAAATGACCTACATTGAAAACGTTATACACCGCGATATAAAATTCCGAAACTCGCTAAAAGGAATGATCATCGCTTTTTTTACTTTAAAGGAATATGCTGAATATATCCAAATATCATCTAGTTTAAATAAAAGAATGATGAATTTGCTTATAGAACGATTGAAAAGTCAGATACAGCTTATTGTTCAATAATCTGAAAACTGACAAATACTAAAATCAACACCAATTTACAATCACTTTTTTAAAGAAAATTCAAAAACTAATTAGCTTTAAAAATTAAATCGCAATAGTTAACCCTTAAACCACTTTTGTAAATTTCACAACGTTTTTTTTATTATAATTGTTTTTCTAATTATAATTTATGAGAGAAGAATTTTTTAAGTGGCATTCCCCTAATTTGAATCGTGACATTGAAATGCTTGTCTTTGGTCATTCAGGGTTCCCCGTGATTTTATTCCCTACTTCAATGGGAAGTTATCATGAAAATAAAGACCAAGGATTGATAGAAAGTGCTCGATGGTATATTGACCAAGGATTAATTCAAATTTTTTGCCCCAACAGCATTGATAAAGATAGTTTTTACAATAAAAAAATTCATCCTGTTCATCGCATTCAAAATCATGCTTGGTATGACAAAATGATTTGTCACGAAATTGTTGAACGAGTAAAAAACAATACAAGTGCAGGAAAAGTAGCGGTAGCTGGTTGCAGTTTTGGGGGATATCATGCTGCAAATTTTGCGTTGAAACACCCTGGTTATGTAAGTCACATGTTCTCTATGAGTGGTGCATTTTCTATCAAAAGTTTTATGGATGGTCACTGGGATGACGATGTGTTTTATAATTCTCCCGAAGATTACCTTCCTGGTTTAAATGATGGACAATTATGGAATATGGACATTATTTTGGGAACTTCAAACTGGGACATTTGTTTGGATGCCAACTTAAAATTAAGTCGAATTTTAGCACAACGAGATATCCCGCATTGGTTAGACATACGGCAAGATAGAGAACACGATTGGCCAGTTTGGCGAGAAATGTTTCCGCATTATTTATCAAGAATAAAATTTTAATAAAAACATAAACAAATCAAAAATGAAGAAAATTGGAATATTATTTGGAATGGAAGACACCTATCCACAAGCATTCATAGAGCGAGTAAATTCTAAAGGTGAAAAGGATATTTTAGCCGAAGCTGTTTCTATTGACAAAGTGGTGCAAAATAAAGGTGGGGAATATGCTGTAATTATCGACAGAATTTCGCAAGACGTTCCTTTTTATCGTGCCTATTTAAAAAATGCTGCCTTAACGGGAACCAATGTTATAAACAATCCGTTTTGGTGGAGTGCCGACGATAAGTTTTTTAACAACTGCTTGGCAGATACACTGGGTGTTCCGTTGCCCAATACGGTCATACTCCCCTCAGCTGAACATCCTACAGATACGACCTCTAAATCGTTTAGAAACTTAAAATATCCGATGGATTGGGAAGGAATTTTTGATTACATAGGATTTCCTGCTTATATGAAACCATATGCTGGTGGAGGATGGAAAAATGTTTACCGATTAGAAAATAAAGAAGAATTTTGGCAGAAACATCAGGAAACCGGACAGCTCGTAATGTTACTTCAAGAAGAAATTGTGTTTGATGATTATTACCGTGTGTATTGCTTGGGATGCAAAGATGTGCGCATTATGCCTTACGAACCAAGAAATCCGCATCACTTAAGATATGTAGTTGAAAATCCGAATACTGATAAAAAATTAATGGCAACTATTAAAGACTATACATTGCGACTTTGCAAAGGTTTAGGATATGATTTCAATACGGTTGAGTTTGCTATTCGTGACGGAATTCCGTACGCAATCGACTTTGGGAATCCAGCGCCAGATGCTGAACTCACTTCAGTAGGTGCCGAAAATTTTGAATGGGTGGTAGAAACTTCTGCAAAAATGGCAATTGCTGCTGCAAAAAAGCAAAAAGCAGGTCAAACCAATTTGACTTGGGGAACATTTATAAAAGAATCTTCAAGATAAATAGCTTTACGCCAATGAATAGTAAGATACTCTAGCCCAGATTGCAGTGGAAATCCTTTTTTATTTTGTTTTTTAGAGTGAAGTCGAAAAACAAAATAAAAAAGATTGAAACGGAAAGCTGGAATAGCTTCAAAAAATAAATACATGACAAAAAAATTACCCATATTTACACTAGGTGTAGAAGAAGAATATCAAATTATTGATCCTGAAACTCGTGATTTGCGCTCGCATTTATCTAAAATTGTTGATGGAGCGAAAATTATTTTAAACGAACAGGTAAAAGCTGAAATGCACCAATCGGTGGTAGAAGTTGGAACGAATATTTGTAAAAATATAACTGAAGCACGGGACGAAATAAGATTTTTGCGCAGTAAAATTGTAGAATTAGCAGACAAGCAAGGATTGGTTGTTGGTGGTGCTGGTACACATCCTTTTTCGCGGTGGCAAGACCAACCCATAACAGATGATCCGCGGTACCATCATATAGTAAATGAGTTGCAAGATGCGGCGCGTTCCAATCTAATTTTCGGAATGCATTGTCATGTAGGCATTGAAAACCGGGAAATTGGGTTGCAGTTGATGAACCAAGCATGTTATTTTTTGCCACATATTTTTGCGTTATCTACCAATTCTCCGTTTTGGGAAGGTCGAAATACAGGTTACAAATCATTTAGAACCAAAGTGTTTGATAAATTTCCTCGTACGGGTTTGCCAGAATATTTTGATAGCGTACAGTCGTATGATAATTATCTTGAAACACTAGTCAAAACAAAATGTATTGATAATCCCAAGAAAATCTGGTGGGATTTGCGCTTGCATCCGTTTTACGACACGATTGAATTTCGTATCTGCGATATGAGTTTAACCGTAGATGAAACAATTTGTATAGTAGCTATTATTCAGGCTATTGTGGCCAAATTATATAAATTGACCATGAATAATACCAGCTTCAATATTTATAGAATTGCCTTGATTAAAGAAAATAAATTTAGAGCAGCTCGTTACGGAATAGACAATCATATGATTGACTTTGGATTGCAAAAAGAAGTAGAAACCAAATGTTTGATTCTAGAACTACTTGAATTTATTGACGATGTTGTAGATGAATTGGGAAGTCGAGACCAAATTAATTATGTGCACACCATAATGAAAGAGGGTACTGGAGCTGATAAACAGTTAGCCGTTTTTGAATCTACTCAAGATTTGACCCAAGTAGTTGATATGATTACTAGTGAATTCACAAGAGGATTATAATTGAAAAAGTTATATTTGCACCATTAAATTGATAGCATGAGCCACCAAATACGAATAGCAGTTTTAGACATGTACGACGGAGAACCCAATCAGGGAATGCGTTGTATCATTGACATCATCAATAGATTTAATCAAATTGTAACATTTCAGGTTTTTGATGTTCGTGGCAAAAGTGAATTTCCAACTATTGAAAAATTTGATATTTATATTTCAACTGGTGGACCAGGAAATCCGTTAGATGGTAATGGCAACTGGGATTTGAAATGGTACGATTTTATCAACGAATTATGGAATTGGAATAAGGAACAAAAAGTAAAAAAACACGTTTTGTTTATTTGTCATTCGTTTCAAATGGCTTGTCATCACTTTGGGCTGGCAGAAATTACAAAAAGAAAATCAACTTCATTTGGTGTAATGACAATTCACAAAACAGAAGCAGGATTGAATGACACAATTTTGGAAGGATTAGAAAGTCCATTCTACGCAATTGATAGTCGCGATTATCAAGTTGTGCAACCAAAATTAAGTCTATTTAGTAAAAAAGGTGCCATGATTATTGCATTAGAAAAAATCAGAACCTATCGAGAATATGAACGAGCTATAATGGGAGTTCGTTTTTCGGATGAATTTGTTGGATTGCAATTCCATCCCGAAGCCGATGCCTTGAGTTTTATTGCCAATTTGAAGAATAAAGAAAAGCGCGAAAGAATCATTGCTATGAAAGGAAAACAAAAGTTTCGTGATATGCTCGAAGATTTACTAGACGAAGATAAAATCTATAAAACAAACGAAACCATTATTCCAAATTTCCTTCGAATTGCTATTAATGAGTTGATTAGAACTAAAAAAATTCTATCGAATTAGTATCAAATATTAAGTACAAAGACTTTTTGGCTACTTAATACTTTCATCTTAATACTTTAAAAATGAACTCAAAATACCGTAAACTTTTCAACGATAATTTTACAGCCAAAAAATACAATGCATTTATTAATGACATTACCGCTGATTTTGATTATAAAGTAACTTTCAGAATTGGCGAAACTCCTTTTTTTATTTCCAATGAACTGAAAGCTCAATTGCTTGCAGGATATCAGGAAGTGATTGATTTTATTAAAAATGATGATTTTAAAAAACTTACAGACAGAGCATTAGAATTAAACCGAAAAGTTGCAAACGAAGATAATCACACCACTTTTTTAGCTATTGATTTTGGTATTTGTGAAGAAAATGGTGAAATTGTTCCTAAACTTATTGAAGTACAGGGATTTCCTTCGTTGTATAATTTTCAGAATCACTTGTCTCAAAAATTTGTCAACCACTACCCTTTTCTTTCTGAATTGACACCGTTCTTTAATAGATTAAATCAAGAAAGTTATTTGCGACTAATTGAAGAGGTAATTTGCAATGACCTTCCCAAAGAAAATGTAATTCTATTAGAAGTAGAACCCGAAAAACAAAACACCAAAATAGACTTTTATTACTGCCATAGAGACATCGGAATTCCCATCGTTTGTGTGACAGAATTGTTTCAAATAGGAAAGCAACTATTCTATAAAAATAATTTAGGGAAAGATATTATAGTCAAAAGAATTTACAATCGTGTTATTTTTGATGAACTCGATTTGCGTACCGATTTGAAGCTTGATTTTGATTTTTCTGCAGATTTAGATGTTGAATGGGCAGGACATCCAAACTGGTTTTTTAGAATTAGTAAATTTATATTACCTTATTTAAAAGGAAAATATTTCATTGAAACTACGCTTCTTTCGGACTTAAAAGAAATTCCAAAAGATTTGGAAAACTATGTATTGAAACCATTGTTTTCGTTTTCAGGTAGTGGTGTGATTTTTCATGTAAAAAAAGAGGATATTGAAGCTGTAAAACAAAAAGATTTATACATTCTTCAGAAAAAAGTAAATTACAAACCTATTATCCAGTCACCCGATGGTTTAGTAAAAGCTGAAGTACGTTTGCTTGCCGTTTGGAAAAAAAATGAGCCATCTCCTACTCTAGTGACCAATTTGGTGCGATTAAGTCGCGGTGAAATGATAGGCGTAAAATTCAACAAAGACAAAGATTGGGTTGGAGGAACGGTTGGGATGTTTGAGAAATAGTAGTCATAGCATTTTTGTTCCTTCTTATATAATGCAAATTAGCCTATTTTAAGTAAGCTTTCTTAATCTCCAAAAAACTTCGTTCAGAGTTAACCAATTCGATTATAATTTCCTTTCTAAAACTATCCAAATCATTGTAGTTCAAGTGCTTTGCCCAATCTGTTTCTGTAAAAACTTGTTTAATGGTTCTAATGGTTTTAGCAGTTTCTTTTGCATTTCGTATTACTACATTTTGCTTATTGTCGGCACTTAACTTATGATAAAAACTAGCTTCTTGTTTTTCAAAATTCACCTCAATAAAAAAAAGCTTCGAAGTATCATCATTGGAATAAAAATCAGACCAATTTGCAAACCCAACTATTTTCGCCTGACTTTTAAATTGGTCTAAAGGGATTAATCGCCAATGACAGTTGGCAACTCGTCCCCAATGATTTGAAATTCGATACAAACCTTCCGCAGTAAAAATATATTGACTTCCCGACTGACTGGTGTAACTAATTTTTAAATCATTTATTTTGGTAAACAAAATTTCTTTCCAAATACAGAAAGTGTGTTTGTGAAAATTGTTTTTGCTGTAAATTTTGGTTACCACGATGGTCAATGGAGTTTTTTTGTTGTCTCTTGCTTTGCCACTGTTGCAAAATCTTTACTTAATCGTTCTGCATAATCGTCAAGTAACTCTCTAATTCTGGCGGGGTTATCACTTTTTACAATCAAACCAGCATGATATTCCAAGGGCACTCTAAAATAAACTTCGGTATCATTAAAGTTCGATAAATCAGGATGTTCAAATTTAGAAAGTGTTAATACAATTCCGGCAAATTCCTTTTTGATAGTGGGCAAATTGTATTCAATGTCTTTTGACAAACCATTTTCAATTTTTGCCCATTCAGCCCATAGATTTACACCAGATGCAGCTTCAACCATTTCAGCTAAATGAGCACCACCAACACGGGATGCTGTTTCTAGAAAATAGATTTTTCCATCATCATTACATTTAATAAACTCGGTGTGATTGGCACCATATTGCATGCCAAATGCTTTGAGAATTTTTTCATTAATTTTTTTTATGTCCTTATCATCTTTGCAATCATATGGTATTGTGGCACTTCTGAAAATTCCGCCACCTTGAGAAATTTCCATTGGTGTGGATAAATATTGCGAGGTAATAGAAAACAAAGTCTTTCCTTTCCAATTCAATCCATCACAATGATAAACAGCCCCAGGTTTGAATTGCTCTACCAGATATTTTAATCGATTTGTATCACCCAATTCGTGTATTTTTTGCCATAGATCTTCTTTATAATGAACTTTCATGATACCCGAAGCCGAGGCTTCTGAACGAGGTTTTAATACCCAAGGTGGCGAAACAGTATCTGCAAACTGATTAATCTCGTCATCATTTAGTAAAGAACTGAACGGCGGAATTGGTATTCCTGCTGATGCCGCTTTCATTCTCATGGCCAATTTATCACGAAAGTATCGTCCGGTGGTTTGTCCCATACCATCAATCCGAAGATTTTCTCTCAAAAAGGTTGCTTTTTCAACATCAAAATCATCCAAAGCAACGATACTGTCTATCTTTTTATGTCGCATCAAACTCGCAACACCTGCGAGTAATCCGTTTAAATCCCAATCTACATCTTGTCCTGGCATAAAATAAATTTCATCAATATAATCGACTGCCCATGGCTTGTCACGAAGTTTTTCAGAAGTTATTAAATACACTCTATTCCCTTGTTTTTTTAAATTAATTAAAAAATCATTTCCTTTGAAATAATTAGAAACACAAATGAAATTTTTGGTTGAACTGTCCATTTTAAAGATTTTCGATATAGTTAGTAATTAGATGAACTCCATAAGCTGTCGCATGTTTGGTTTTGGCAAATTCGTCATCCCCAAATGCTACGCCCGCAATATCTAAATGTGCCCATGAAGGGTGATTTGCTGTAAAAAATTCTAAAAATTTAGCTGCCGAAATTGCTCCAGCCACAGGTTTTCCCGAAAAGTTTTTTACATCTGCTATTTCGCTTTCAATATCTGGTGTATAAACATCCCAAAGTGGTAATTGCCATAAACGTTCTCCTACAGCGTTGCCAGATTCTTGTAGCTTTTTTGATAATTCTTCGTTATTTGTAAACAGGCCTGCACATTCATAGCCCAATGTTCCAACGACACTTCCTGTTAATGTAGCCAAATCGAGAACCGTTTCTGGTTTATAATTGGAAATCAAATAGGATAATCCATCCGCCAGAATTAATCTTCCCTCGGCATCTGTATCAATAATTTCAATCGAATGTCCCGCATAACTCTGAATGACATCACTTGGTAAAAAGGAATTTGCATCAACAGAATTTTCACAAGCTGGCACAATTGCAGTAACTTGAACAGGCAATTTTAAATCAGAAATTAATTGCATTGCTCCAAGAACTGCTGCTCCGCCTGCCATGTCGCATTTCATTTGTACCATTCCAGCCGTTTTAATATTCAAACCTCCGGTATCAAACGTTATTCCTTTGCCAACCAAACCAATATGTTTTTTTGCATTTGCTGGCTTGTATTCCATAATGATAAATTGGGGTTCTTGCGCGCTTCCTTTTCCCACAGTGAGAAAAGCATGTAAACCCATTTCTGCAGATTTTTCTCTGCCAAATACCGTAATTTCAAAACCATATTTTTTTCCAGTTTCTGTTGCCCAATTAGCAAGGTATTTAGGAGTAATTTTGTTGGGCGGCAAATCTACTAAAGCAAAAGTTTCTAGTTGTGCAGTGGCAATTTTGAAGGCTTTTTGTATTGTTTTTTCAATTTCTAAAGTAGCAATATAATGCAGTTCAAAATCCGCATTGACAAGACCATGCGGTTCAGTTTTTTTGAAGTGTCCTAAATTATAAGTACCTAATAATAATCCAGAAACTGAGGCTTCTACTTGATTAGTGTCGAAAGTATCTGGAATTACCAAAACCACATTTTTACCAAAAATATCTTTTTGGTTCGCCGCAATTCTTCTGAATATGGTTTTTAAAGATTTGTAATCTAATTGCTTTCCTAAACCAATAAAGACGTGTGTACAATCATATTTTTCAACAAGATAATGCGTATCTTTTTTTCCGTAAAAAACTTGAGAATACACCGAAACGCCATGATATTCAATAGGTAGAATACTTTTTGAGGTGGTTTCAAAAACGGGAATTAAAATAGTTCCAGTAAAATTGTCGAGATTTTGTATTTTTTTTATTTTCATAAATTATTCTTCTTTTGTGCTAAAAAACAACCATTCAATGGCTTTTGGAAATTCATCGCTCCAATATCGTTCGTTATGTTTACCTTCTAAAGTTATACTTAAACGCACCTTCATCTTATCGGCGTAGCCTTCTTTTTTTAGCAATCTTTTCTTAAAATGTTGTACATGGTCAATCATTGTGGCACTTTCATCACCACCAGCATAAAGATATATTCGGGTGTTTTGAGGTTCATCCATATCTAGGAAAGACAATTTTATTTTGGGAACCACCCATAACGAAGGTGAAAAAATCATCAATTTTCCAAATACTTCGGGATACATAATTCCTGAAAAAATACTCACCAATCCTCCCATCGAACTTCCCCCAATTGCTGTGTTGTCTCTATCGGTTTTAGTTCTGAAATTGCTGTCTACAAAGGGTTTTAATGTTTCTGTTAAAAAACGAATATACTTTTTACCCTGTCCGTTTCCAAGGACGGTATTACCTACATTATATTCTTTAATACGTTCATTTTCGGCATGTTCAACAGCCACAATTATAATTTTTCCGATATTATATTCTGCCATAACGGCCAGCTTTTTATCTATTTCCCAATTGCCATATTTGGCATTTTCATTAAATAAATTCTGCGCGTCTTGCAGGTATAAAACAGGATAATGTTCTATTGATTTATCATAATCATAAGGCAACAAAGCCCAAACTCGTCTCGTTTTATTGAGTTGTGGAATTTCAAATTCTTTTGAAATTAGTTTTACTTTGGGCAAAAATTTTGATTTAAAGGGTAGCCAATTGTGACGCCATTTGGCAACATGTTCTTTATGAACTCCATTTTTCTTTTTACAATGGCGGTTTTCGGTTCTATTGCCATATTTATCAATCTCTACTTCGCTCCAGTCGCCACGAGTAAATTTATAAAGCATTTCATCTGGATATACAAAATCGTGAGCAAATTTAAAATGGTACAAACCTTGTCCTACTTTTTCCATTTCAAATAATTTATCTTGTGTTACCCAATTATTAAAATTTCCAGAAATATATACAGGACGCTCATCATCTTGATCTGTAGTTAAAATAATATTGAGATGGGGTTCAGTTATTTTTTTAACATCTAAATCATCTGCCACATTGACTTGTTCTTTGTTCTGCATTATATAATTCTAAATTTATAGAAACGTAAAAATACTTTTTTGGATTTTTATAACAAAGTCTTTTTATAAAATATGTGAATAATTGAACGGAATGAAAATATTTTTATGAATTTGTATTTTTAAAGACAATTAATTAGAAAAACCAAGTGTAACAGTAGTACCTTGATTTTCTTTACTTTCAATTTTTAGATTAATTTGGAGTAAAACACACAATCGTTTTACAATAGATAATCCTAAACCAGTTCCTTTAATTTCGGGATGTTCATTCGATTTTGAACGATAAAATTGATCAAATATTTTTTCTAAATCTTCGCTTGCAATTCCAATACCACAATCAGAAATAATGCAAAAGATTTTGTTGTTGTTTTCTGAAATATCAAAAGTGATTACTCCGTTCGATTTTGAATATTTAACCGCATTTGTCACTATATTATTCACAATAATCAAAAATAAATAGGCATCTGTTTTAATATAAAAATCTTTAGAAAATAGGACTTCGCACTTTATTTTCTTCTCGTTGATTAAAGGCGAATTTCTTGAAATTATATCTAAAAAAACAGCATTCATGGATACTCTCTCTATTTTTAAAGATTGTTTTTGATTTTCAAAACGAGCCAACAAAAGCAATTCATCCACTAAAAGATTGAGTCGGTTTACTTCATTAATACAAAAATCAATTTTTTCTTTATATTCATCTTGATTTCTCGGTTTTCGAACCAAGACTTCCAAAGTTCCCTTAATCACTGCCAGCGGCGTTCGTAGTTCGTGTGAAGCATCTGACGTAAATTGTTTTTCCCGTTCAATGGCATTTTCTACCCTATCTAATAAATTGTTGATGGTTTTGGATAACAAGTGCAATTCGTCTTTGTTTTGAGGTAGCGGAATCCTAGATTTTAAATTATCTTGGGTTATAATATTCGAAGTTTGGATGATAGCACTAATGGGTTTAATACTTCGTCCAGCTATAAATCGGGCAATAAGAAATAGCACAAGCAATATCATGGGATAAGCCACTAATAGTATAATAAAAAGATTGTGTAATACCATCGCTGAATCTTCTAACGACACAGCTACAATAAGATAACCAATAATTTTTGTGTTCTGATACAAAGGCACTTGTATCTGTCTAACAGAAGTGTTTTCTAGCTTTCCATCAAACAAAATGTTATTGATGGCTTGTGGATAATAGTTTAATTTTTTTTGTTTAAGATTTGGAGATTTGTTTACCATTGCACCCAATTCATCAACAAATTGTATAAAAGCTGGACTAATATCTACTTTATTAAATTGCATTTTCTTCCACTGTTTCTCTCGAATCAGAAGTACGCAATTTTCTTTGACCTCTATTTCTTTTAAATGTTTTGAAACTTCAATTTTAATATCATTATTAACTTTTACATACACACTAAATCGTACGATGCCATAAATAACGCAGAACACTACAGAGATAAGTAATGCTGTAGAAATAAGGTAATTAGACGCAATTCTGTTTTTAAACGAAAGTTGTTGCATTGCTTTAGTTAATCGTTGGCAATATAGCCTATACCACGAATGGTTTTGATATAATCCTCTTCTACTTTAAAATTTAATTTTTTTCTGATGGCGTTCATAAAAACATCAATAACACCTGTGTCATATTCAAAATGAATATCCCAAACATCTTGAATTATTTGGGTTCTAGAGCAAACATTACCTTTATTTTTTACCAAATAACACAATAAGTCAAATTCCTTTTGCGTCAGCGAAACGTCATTCTTATCAACGGTAACTGAATGTTTTTGTATATTAATTTCAATAGGACCAAGTGTCAAAATTTCTTGCTCGCTTTTATCTCGCAACTGTACTTTGATACGTTCCACTAATTCATCAAAACTAAAAGGTTTTTTGATGTAATCATTAGCACCCGTTTTTAAACCTTCTACAGTTTCCTGAACCGTATCTTTGGCCGTTAAAAATATAATCGGAATTTTAGAATTAATTTCTCTGATACTTTTGCAAACTTCTATTCCAGTCATTTTTGGTAACATCCAGTCTAAAAGAACCAAATCAAATCTTCCGTTTTTAAAAAGTTCAAAACCCTGCAAACCATTATTTGCAGACGAAACTTGATAACCTTCCTCTTCCAAACCTTGTTTTAAAAACTGAACTATTCCCTCTTCATCTTCAACAATTAAAATGTGTTTCATTACAATAAATTTTCAAGTCTATAAAGGTAAATCAAAATTAAAATGATGCCCAAAGTAATTGCTCTATTTTAATCAAATTTTAATTGTCAAAATACCAAATTTAGATGATTCCGTTCAAGCGAATTTGTAGCCAGTGTCAATAATAAATTCTAGACAAATCAACCAAAACAACCTTTAAATCAATGTGAAAACTGGGATAAATCCGGATCAACTGCAATAATCTCCAGATTTTTTCCAATTCCTTTTTTTAAAATTATATACAAAGTCAGTAAACTTTAAATAGCTTTTTTGGACACGATAACTGTTAATTCAACATTTCTTCACAACCACAACTTTCAAAACTAACAATCCGTAATTCACAACAAATTACTTTTTGCAAATTAAAAACAGTAGTTTTGTTTTACTTACAATCTAAAAATTAAAATTTAATATGGATGAACCCAATACTTAAAAATATTTTAGCCGTTGTTCTTGGTCTGTTCATTGGTGGAACGCTCAATATGGTAATCATTATGATAAGTGGTGCTATTATTCCGCCACCTGCCGGTTCAAACTTAACAACAATGGAAGGTTTGAAAGCAGCAATGCATCTTATGGAACCTAAACATTATGTACTCCCATTTTTAGCGCACACCTTGGGTACATTCATAGGCGCATTTATTACTGCAAAGATAGCTGCTACTAGTAAAATGAGATTGGCATTGGCAATAGGAATTTGTTTTTTGGTAGGCGGTATAATGAATATTGTTATGCTTCCTTCTCCCCTTTGGTTTACCCTAGTAGATGTAAGTTTGGCTTATATTCCAATGGCATACTTGGGTGGAACGGTAGCCTTAAAAAAAGCTACTTAAGAAACTATATCAGTCCGTTATATTTTCTAATAAACCATTCACTAGCAAGGGCAATTGCAATCACAACCAATAACCAAATCCAATCAATTAAAGGCGATTTTTTGATTAAAGTTTTTTGTATCGCTTTATAACTGTCGTCTGCCAACAGTTGTTGTATCAAAGTTTCAACTTGATTGGAAAGAAAAGTTTTGCCATGAGTTTGAATAGACAATTGATTAAGTTTGTTCCAATCGGGGTTTACAAATTGTTTTTCTATATCAAAATCTAATACCTCAAAATTACTGCTATAAACAGAGTTAGAATTCAATTCTTTAACGGTAAACGAATAATTTCCTGGTGCCAATCCATCTAGATTCGCTTGAAAGGAAGTACTAGACTTGAGTAAATCGTAGTTTTTAACTTGCTTGGTTTTTGTATTGGTAACGGTAATTGTCAGACGTGCCTTTTCGTCTAATTCATAATTTTTATTAAAATATTGTGCCGTAATTTCAATGTTTTCTCCCGAATTATAAAAACGTTCGTGTGTAACAACTAAAGATTTTCGAGCATTATTGGAGGCTAAATACTGAATGGTTTTATCTAAAAATAAATCAAAATCAATAAAATTTTTCTTTGCTACATAATTATCGGCGCGCCACTTCCAAATATTTTCTCCAAAAAGATAAGCCGTTCTTCTGCCCTGGTTTTCTGAAAAAGTTAGTAACGGTAAATTTGTGTCAATATTTCGGATGGTTGAGGAGAGTAATGTATTTATGTTTCCAGTAGCAGTAATAGTTCCAAAAGGATTCTCCAACGGCGGAAATTTATCAAAACCTATATTATCTAGAGCAAACAAATTAAACTGACTATTAAACTTTCCTAAATAATCCTCTTTTTGCCCAGACATTTTAAAGGTGAAATTGTTTTGATTTTGGTTTAAAAAAGTATAATCAGTATCGTTTCCAGTAATAATCCAGGTATTTATTTTGGCAGTCGCATTTTGATCAAAAATAGCTTTGAACGCAGCATTGGGCTGATACAATATCAATACATTGTAATCTGTCAACAACTTAACTTGGTTAGGTTTTAGAATTGTTACTTTTCTTTGCGCATTAGATTCAATGCTTCGTTTGATAGCGCCCAAATCAGGATGTGCCATCGAAGAAATCAATCCAATTTCTGTTTTTTGGTCAAGTACTTCTACAGCAAAGTTTTTGGTGTTATTATAAACATTTTTTTCTTGTTCTTTAGAAGAGATCGAAGCTTTTAGAATTTGCAATCCTACTTTATCCGCTGGCAACAAAACAGTTACAGTAGCCGATTTTTTATTGGGAGAAAAAGAAATAGTTTGCTCATTCAAAACTACATTGCCTTGCGCTATTTTAAAGGTAGTATTAATACTTTTGGTTCCCGAATAGTTCAAAAAAACTTCCACAGGATATTTATTCTTATGAAACGCATATTTATTAACATTCAGCTGTGCAATCCTTAAATCTAAATAAGTTATGGTGTCGCCAAGAACCACTGGATAAACTTTATTATCTGGATTAAATCCAAAAACATAATCTTCTCCTGATGTTTGATTTCCGTCTGATAGTAATACCGTCGGGAAATGTTGATTTTTATAAATGGTTTTTAAATTCTTGGCAACAACGTCAATATTGGTTTGTTTTCCTTTGAAATCAATAGTATCTGATGGCAAAAAATCAGCATCAAATTGATACGTCTGTACATCAAATTTAGCTGCCAAAGCTGTATTATCTTTGAGTTTGTTAAATACCGCAATGGCTTCTTTGTCAGCCTTTAAGTTTAGTATTGACGCCGAATTATCAATAATAATAGGCAATGGCGTTTTTATGGTTTCGATTGTCTTTCTGGATATAATTGGGTTGATGAGCAATAATAACAATCCAAAAACAGCTATAAAACGCAAAAAAGCCAAAAGCAAAATTACTTTTGACCTGCTTTTAACTTTATATAAATATTGGTAAAATGAAATACCAACAGCAATAAGTAGTGATGCGAGTAGTAACAATATTGTTGTGGTGTTCATTTATAAAGTATTCGATTATTAAATTAAATCGTATTTCGTAATTTTTAATTCCTAATTATGTCAACATTCCTCCGCAAACGTTCAGCACTTGTCCGGAAATATAGCCACTCATATCCGAAGCAAAGAACAAACAAGCATTCGCAACATCTTCGGGCGTTCCGCCACGTCTTAACGGTATAGAATCTCTCCATCCTTGTACTACTTCTTCATTTAGTTTAGCCGTCATTTCGGTTTCAATAAATCCGGGTGCGATGGCGTTGCAACGAATATTTCGTGAGCCTAATTCTAGCGCTACCGATTTAGTAAATCCAATCATTCCTGCTTTTGAGGCAGCGTAATTAGCTTGACCAGCGTTCCCTTTTACACCTACCACAGAGCTCATGTTCACGATAGAACCTTTACGGTTTTTGAGCATGGTTTTCTGCACCGCTTTGGTCATGTTAAAAACCGATTTCAAATTGATTTCTATTACTTTATCAAAATCTTCTTCGCTCATGCGCATCAAAAGATTGTCTTTGGTGATTCCAGCATTGTTAATTAGAATGTCAACAGTTCCAAAATCGAGCAACACATCGTCAACTAATTTTTGGGCTTCGCTAAAATCAGCTGCGTTTGATTTATATCCTTTGGCTTTAATTCCTATCGCCAATAATTCGTTTTCTAATAGCAATGCGCTCTCGGCTGATGAACTATAGGTAAACGCAACGTTTGCACCGTGTTGCGCAAAAACTTTGGCAATTCCGCTTCCTATTCCTCTACTTGCCCCAGTAATAATGGCTACTTTTCCCTCTAATAATTTCATTTTGCAAAAGTTTAATTTGATAGCCCAAATATAGAATAATTTATATCTAGTAAAAAATCATTTATATTTAAACCTTTAATTTACCGAAAACGATGCTTGAAAATCAATTTCACTTTGAAAAATTATATCACGAGTATAAAATACTCGTTTTTAATGTGGCGTTGAATTATATACAAAACCTTGAAGATGCTGAAGAAATTACCCAAGATGTGTTTGTAAAAGTGTATCATTCGTTGCATAACTTCAATCAAAAATCTTCTTTTAAAACTTGGATTTATCGCATTACTATCAATCAATGTTTGGATTTTATCAAACAAAAGAATAGTCAGAAACGCTTTTTTATTTTTGGTAAAAAAAGTCAGAATGAAAAGGAATATCTGAATATTTCATCGTTTGAACATCCGGGGATTATGATGGAAAAAAAGGAAGATGCTCAAATTTTATTTGAAGTTATCAATACTTTAATAGAAAACCAAAAGACTGCGTTCTTACTTTCTAAACTAGATGGAATGAGTAATCCTGAAATTGCCGAAATTATGCAAGTGAGTATTTCATCGGTAGAATCGTTGATTTTTAGAGCCAAAAATACCTTGAGAGAAAAATTAGTTTTAAAACTTGAAATCAATCGCAAGAAATAAAATTAACTTTCGTCTAAAATAGTATGGAACAAAATAATAAAATAGAAAACATTTTAAATAGCACCATCGAAATGACGAAAGTTGCTCCAAGCGAAGATTTGTTTTCAAAAATTCAACAAATAATTTTACAAAGTACTGTAGTTGCGCCAAAAACAGTTTGGCTAGTTGCCGCATCAATTACGGTTTTAACAATGCTCAACTTTTTGATTTTAGCATTCAAATCCAAAGAAAAAATGAGTTCCTCTGCGGCCTATTTAGAGTTAACTATCAATAAAAGTAACCAGTTATATTAATAATAATGGAAAAGACAAAACTATTAACGATTACAGTTATCGGATTATTGCTTATCAATTTGGGAACACTTGGTTTTTTATTTTTGAATGGTTCTGCTAATCACAAACCACAACATGAGGACAGACCTGCACCGAAAGAAATTATTATCGAAAAACTTCATTTTGATGCCAATCAGCAAAAAGAATATGATAAAATAATTCACGTGCATCAAGCGGAAATCAGAAAGCTCGATGAAAACATTCGAAGTACCAAAAACGAATTGTACGCTCAATTAAGCCAAACTGAAGTAAGTGTGAAAATCAAAGACAGTTTAATCAATTTGCTGAATTCTTATCAAAAACAAATTGAAGAAACCCATTTCAACCATTTTGAGAGCATCAAAAAGTTGTGTCACAAAGACCAAATGGATGAGTTTAACGATTTAACTGAAGATCTAGGAAGAATATTTTCTCCAAAACCACTCAGACCAAAACATGACTAAAACAACTTTAGTTA
Source organism: Flavobacterium sp. (assembly GCF_025352015.1). GTDB lineage: Bacteria > Bacteroidota > Bacteroidia > Flavobacteriales > Flavobacteriaceae > Flavobacterium. The sequence continues at coordinate 8,514 of NZ_JANXUG010000046.1, read as the reverse complement.
TAATTAGTTCGCTAATGATGTGCTTTCAGGTTCAATCTCAAAGTAAAACAGATTCGTTATCCGTTAATTTTTATTCAGAATTTGATAAACTTCCACTCGAATTTCATAAAAAATATGTTTCCGCAAGTAATGATACTTTGATGGTTGAGACCTTCAAATTTTATATCTCTAACATTCAGATAGAGTATGACGACAATTCATTATTTGCTCAAAAAGACAGCTATCATCTACTCGATTTTGAGTATTCAAACTCATTTCAATTTTTTATTACTAAAAAAAGTGAAAAAATAATTTCCAAGATTAGTTTTAACATTGGCATTGACAGTCTTACCAATACGGCTGGCGCAATGAAAAGCGATTTAGACCCAATAAAAGGAATGTATTGGGCTTGGCAGAGTGGTTATATCAATACAAAAATTGAAGGGAAAAGCTCTAGTTGCTCTAGTCGTAATAATGAATTTCAGTTTCATATTGGCGGCTACCGTCATCCTTATTATTCGGTGCGCAAGATGCAATTTTACTTGAATAAAAAAGCTACTGCTGCTATTAATATTGGCATCGATGTAAACGCGTTTTTAGGATCTATAAAACTAAACGAACAAAAAAACGTGATGATTCCTGGAGCCGAAGCGATGAAAATGGCAAATTACACCACCAAAATGTTTTATATTCAATGAAATGGTATTTGAAATATAGTCTAACAACTTATATTGTTGTAATTGGTTTGGGGTTTACCAGCCAATTTACCACACCATTATATCTTGAAATTCCCAGTTTTTGGCCAAAACCTAAATATGATTTCAAAAGTAATCCTTTAACCGAAGAGGGATTTCAACTAGGGAGAAACTTATTTTACGACCCAATTTTATCAAGAGATAATACCATTTCCTGCCAGAGTTGTCATTTGCAACAAACTGGATTTTCCCATGTAGATCATCAAGTGAGTCATGGCATTGATGGGAAAATCGGTACTCGTAATGCAATGGCATTAATAAATTTGGCTTGGAATAAAGATTTTATGTGGGATGGAGGCGTGAACAATTTAGAAGTGCAACCTATAAATCCTATCACTAATCCGTTAGAAATGGATGAAAAACTTGAAAATGTAATTGCAAAATTGCAGCGAAGTGATAAATACAAAATGTTATTTAGCAAAGCTTTTGGTGATGAAAAAGTAACGAGCCAAAGATTGTTAAAAGCGCTGGCACAGTTTACGGTGATGCTTACCTCTACAAATTCAAAATATGATAAAGTAATGCACAAGGAAACTACTTTTACTGAAATGGAGCAAAAAGGTTATAAATTATTCAGATTCAATTGTGCTTCTTGTCACAAAGAACCATTATTTATGGGGGACAAATTTGAAAATAATGGTTTAAAAATAGATGCTACTCTTCCTGATTATGGACGTATAAAAATCACAGGAAAATTAGAAGATAAACAACGGTTTAAAATACCAACTTTAAGAAATATTCAATTTACATTTCCGTATATGCATGATGGACGATTCAAAACATTAACAGAAGTGATAAAACATTATAATTCATTAGGTCATGATAAAACCTTACCTAAAGAATTAGACAAACCTATGAACCTTTCTGATAACGACAGAGTAGATCTGGTGGCATTTTTGCAAACGCTGACAGACAAAGAATTTCTTTTTGACAAACGTTATAGTTTTCCAAAAGAATAAATTTAAAATACACCATAAGAATTTAAAACATCTTACGTCTAAACAATTATACTTAAATCAAAAGCTTATGAAAAATACATTTTTACTTTTATTATTTGTTAGTTTCTCCTACTCACAAACCAATCCAGCAATTACAAAATGGTTGCGTAATACTACCGGTATAACAGGACGTCATTATGTTTCGGGCAACTCCACTCCTATTACCGATGCGGTTGCTGCCAATGTACAAACGGTGCAGTACTCCACAAATTGGGCTTATGTAACTACGAATTGCATTCCGGCTTATATCACGGGACCTTTTTTAGATGGAAATCCTTCGTTGGCAACTTCACAAAATGGTGCAATTTTTAAAATGCCTTTAAATCCAATCCAAAACACAGGAACGGCCACCGCTACAACTGGCGGTAATATTGGTTTGTTTATCAACGGTGTGGCGTTGTTTGATTATCGGGACGGAGTTTCTTGGAAAAATTCTACAAGTTCATTAGCCGGTGGTCCTAGCGGTGGTATGGGTGATGGCAAATGGAATAGAGATGCCGTGGTGGGCGAAAGATTGGGTTTTGACTGTGCCAAGGCGCATCCTGCTATGGGCAATTATCATCATCATCAAAATCCGAGTGCTTTTAATTTAGATTTAGTGGTAATCTCTACGGTTTGCAGCACCTATCCTTCAGACGGTTTGTATGTAATTAACCCTTCTGTACATTCGTCGCTATTAGGTTTTGCTTATGATGGTTTCCCTATTTATGGAGCTTATGGTTATGCAAATGCTGATGGAACTGGAGGTATTGTTCGCATGAAATCGGGGTACCAATACCGAAACATTATTACCAGAACAGTTTGGGCAGATGGTACTGATGTACTCGATGGTCCTGCGGTAAGTGCTACTTATCCTCTAGGTTATTTTAGAGAAGATTACGAATATGTTGCGCACCCCTTGGACGCTAGTTATCTAGATGTGCACAACGGAAGGTTTTGTATAACGCCCGACTATCCATCGGGTATTTATTGTTACTTCACCACAGTAGATGCCAATCATAATTCGGCGTACCCATATGTGGTAGGTCCCACATTTTATGGTATTAAAACAGCTGTCAAAGTAACTTCGATAACAGAAAGCACCACACCGTACACTTTGTCAAATGCTGATTTTAATTTGTCTTCATTAAATATCAAAGTCTATCCAAATCCTGCTCAAGAATTTGTCGCCATCCAGAGTGATATGCTAGCCGATAATTTGGAAGTTTCGTTGCTTGATGCGCTTGGCAAAGTAGTTAAAACACAACAAATTTTGCAAGGAAGCACTTTGAGCGTTTTTGATTTGGCTACCGTTTATAACGGAATTTATTTTCTAAAAGTTGCTGATGGTAAGGATAGCAAGTCATTTAAAATAATTATTAACAAATAACTACAAGCCATTCCAACAATAAAAGCCGCTTCAAAACGTATTTGAAGCGGCTTTTTTTTATGTTTAATTTGAAAGTTTACTTTTTGAGAGGTTGTGCAACGGTTGTGGCTGTTTGCGGTAATTATTTTTTGATTTCAGTCACCATACCAAAATTTTTTCGGCTTCTCTTTTGGATAAAACTTTTCACATACATTTTGACCAATTTCAGAAGATTTGCCGTTTGCCACACTTCCAATTAATAATGTATAAACTTTGTTGTTTTCATATTCGCTTACAGGCATTTCCATATCATCTGTCGGGCATACTTGAACAATAAAAATAATATCGCCTTTCTTAAAATTTTCAACACTTTCTTGTAATTCAAACTTAAAAACACCATAAGCTTTTTGATAGCCACAATATGCGGGAGTTTTTTCTTTTAATACTCTATTAATTTCGATAATATCGGTTTCATTGTTTGCGCTGAAACATACGAAGGAAAAAGAAATAAAATAAGTATTATATTTTTAATTGTTTATTTTAAGATGCAAATTCCGACTATATTGACCAACCAATTCCGATTTAAAGTGACCACCTAATTATAGTTTAAAATGACCACCCAATTCTGGTAAAATTGACCACCAGAATTTTTATCTAAACTAGAGCGGATATGATGCGAGTCTGTTAATATAGAGAATATAGTTTTTGGGATTACGCCATTATCGATGCATAATGAACATGCCTTTTGAAATAAATCCAATTCAGTTATACCAAGTATCTTTAATGTTTGAGGTGTACACATGTTATATGATCTTGGGTTATTGTATTCTCCAGCAATTATCTTTGCAATTAACTCCTGTATTTATTCGCTCGAAATATTCTTTGCGTGTTCTATTGTATTCCAAAATGTGTCAAGTAATTTTAGGAGGTTCACCTCAAAGGTTATTATTATAACCTCAAATAGCCTCAACCTGCCAGCATGCCAACAGTCGGAAGTGAAAATTCTGTTATTTCAAAAGCATTACTATGGTTTAAGGACAGTATTGCTAGTCGCAATAACAGAATATAACGCAATGCGTTTAGCGTCAAAAGCGCATTTTGCGATACTCTAGCGATCTCTATTAGTAGTTTTTGCGTAAAAAAAAAGCTTTGGCAACCCGAAACTTTTTAAGTGTTAATTTGAAGATTAGTTGGTGTTTGCAAATGACTATCCCATAACCTCTTTTACTTTTTTGCCAATTTCAGCAGGAGAATCTACCACGTGAATACCGCATTCTCTCATGATGCGTTTTTTAGCTTCGGCAGTATCATCGGCACCGCCTACTATGGCTCCAGCATGTCCCATGGTTCTCCCTTTTGGGGCGGTTTCACCTGCAATGAAACCTATAACTGGTTTGCGATTGCCATTGGCTTTTATCCATTTGGCGGCATCTGCTTCTAGTTGACCACCTATTTCTCCTATCATTACAATACATTTTGTTTCGGGATCGTTCATCAACAACTCAACGGCTTCTTTAGTAGTTGTTCCAATAATAGGGTCACCGCCAATGCCTATTGCGGTAGTAATTCCCATTCCTTGCTTTACAACTTGGTCTGCTGCTTCATATGTAAGTGTCCCCGATTTTGATACAATGCCAACGGTTCCTTTTTTGAAAACAAAGCCGGGCATAATGCCTACTTTGGCTTCTTCGGGAGTAATTACTCCAGGGCAGTTTGGTCCTATTAGTCTGCAATCTCTTTCTTTGATATACTCGTAAGCCTTAATCATATCAGCAACCGGAATTCCTTCGGTGATGCAAATAATCACTTTAATTCCAGCATCGGCAGCTTCCATAATGGCATCGGCAGCAAAGGCGGGAGGAACAAAAATAATAGAGGTATCAGCGCCCACTTTTGCTACGGCATCTTTTACGGTGTTAAAAACGGGACGGTCTAAATGGGTCGAACCACCTTTTCCCGGGGTAACGCCACCTACAACTTGGGTTCCGTAATCAATCATTTGTTCTGCATGAAAAGTTCCTTCGCTTCCTGTAAATCCTTGTACTATTATTTTTGAATTTTTATTGACTAAAACGCTCATAGTGTATTTGTTTATTGGTGTTTGTTTTTTGTGTTGCAAAAGTAGAAATTACGAACTAGTAATCGGTAATTAGTGATTAGTATTTTACAACTGACTCATCTGATAGCCTCTATAAAGTTTATTATCTTTTAGTTCCCAAATCACCATGAAGTGTGCTAACAGCATTTCTTCTCTGGGATTTTCTATAGTTTTTACATAGTGATCATACCTCACGGCAACCGTGTTATGGTCTTCTATGATATGCGTAATCCTCGATTTTGAACGTACGTAAGCTTTGCTTAATTGGGTAGTCAAATTAATGATTTCGGTATAGTTAAGTTTCAAAAAACCTGTAGTACTGTGCCATTCCAAGATTATTTCTGGATGCAAAAGATTGGCAACAGTTTCAACTTCTAACAAAGCATCTGATTTGTAAAATTCTTGAACTATTTTTTTAGCACTCATCTTTATTTTATTTTGTTTAAAATTTCGGGGATTTTCTTGAGGTTAGCAAATTGTTTCATTTTCTCACGGGCTTCATCAATTGGAGTTCCGTAATAGGTTTTTCCTCCTTCTAACGATTTGCTAACACCAGTTTGTCCCAAAATAACGGCTTTCGCACCAATAGTAATTCCGCTGGTGGTGCCCACTTGCCCCCACATGGTTACTTCATCTTCAATAATTACACAGCCCGCAATCCCAGTTTGTGCTGCAATCAAACATTTTTTACCAATTATAGTATCATGTCCCACGTGTACTTGATTGTCTATTTTTGTTCCAGCTCCTATGATAGTATCGCCAGTAACGCCCTTATCTATTGTACACAACGCTCCTATTCCCACATTGTCTTGTATGACAACTCTTCCGCCCGAAAGCAATTGGTCAAAACCATCAGGACGTTTTTTATAATAAAAAGCATCTGCGCCTACTATTGTTCCCGAATGTATAATTACATTATCACCAATAACGGTATGGTCATACACGATTACATTGGCATGCAACAAACAGTTTTTACCAATAGATACATTGTTTCCTATAAAACAATTGGGTTGCACCACAGTTCCTTCACCTATAGTTGCCGAATGTGAAATGCTCAAATTAGCAGCTTCAAAAGGACGAAAATGTTTAGTTAAGGTGTTAAAATCGTTAAAAGGATCTTTAGAAATTAATAAAGCTTTTCCTTTTGGACAATCTACTTCTTTATTAATCAAAACAATTGTGGCAGCCGATTGTAATGCTTTGTCATAATACTTTGGATGATCTACAAAAACAATATCACCCGCAGTTACCACATGAATTTCGTTCATGCCTTCTACAGGGAAATCATCAGCACCCTTATATTGGCATCCAATAATGGCTGCGATTTCTTTTAAAGTATGTGGTTTAGTGAATTTCATTATTTAATTTGAAAATTTGAAAATGTGATAATTTGAAGTTGATTTAATAATTCTCAAATCTTCAAATCTATTAATCTTCAAATAATTATTCTTTCACTCTTTCCATATAAGAACCTGTTGCTGTATCAATTTTAATTTTATCACCTTCATTGATAAACAACGGAACATTTACAGATGCTCCTGTTTCTACTTTTGCAGGTTTTGTGGCATTGGTAGCGGTATTTCCTTTTACTCCTGGTTCAGCATAGGTAACTTCTAAAACGATAGAAGCTGGCATATCTACAGAAAGCGGCAAATCTGTTTCGGTATTAATCTGAACCATTACAACGGTTCCTTCTTTTAACAAGTCGGGAGCATCAAGCACTTTTTTATCCAAAGTAATTTGTTCGTAGGAGTCAGTATTCATAAAATGAAACTGATCTCCTTCGGCATATAAATACTGGAAGTTTTGCGTTTCTACACGCACTTCTTCAATCTTGTGTCCAGCCGAAAAAGTATTGTCTAACACTTTTCCATTGGTTAAACTTCTCAATTTTGTTCTAACGAATGCTGGTCCTTTTCCTGGTTTAACGTGAAGGAATTCGATAATTTTGTAAATATCGTGGTTGTACTTTATACATAATCCGTTTCTAATATCTGATGTAGATGCCATTATTTATATGTGATTTTTGATTTACGATTTACGAATCGTTATTAATAATTGTATTTTAATTTTATTTTTAAACTAATGAATATCTTCTAACCAATACTAATTTAATAGGCTCCTGAATATCCTTTCATAATTCCTCTTGAGGAGTTTCGGATAAAATCCAGAATTTCGTCACGCTCTGGAGAAGCCGACATTTCGCCTTCAATGATACCGACAGCTTGCGAAGTGTTATAATTTTTTTGATACAAAATTCTATAAATGTCTTGAATTTCTCTGATTTTATCTGATGTAAATCCTCTTCGGCGTAAGCCAACAGAGTTGATGCCTACATACGAAAGTGGTTCTTTTGCCGCTTTTGTATAGGGAGGAACATCTTTTCGTACTAAAGAACCACCAGAAATCATGGCATGATCACCAATATGGATAAATTGATGAATTGCAGCTAAACCGCCAATGATGGCAAAGTTACCCACAATTACATGTCCTGCGAGTGCCACCCCATTTACAATAATAGCGTTGTCGCCAATGTGACAATCATGAGCAATATGTGCTGTTGCCATGATTAAACAATTATTTCCTATTTTGGTTTGACCTGATGCAATTGTTCCGCGGTTTATGGTAACACATTCTCTTATAGTTACATTGTCGCCAATTACCGCAAGCGATTCTTCTCCACCAAATTTTAAATCTTGTGGTACTGCCGAAATTACCGCACCCGGAAAGATGTTGCAGTTTTTACCAATTCGTGCGCCTTCCATAATGGTGACATTAGAACCTATCCAAGTTCCATCACCTATAACAACATTATTATGAATGGTTGTAAAAGGTTCTATCACTACATTTTTGGCAATTTTTGCTCCAGGATGTACGTAGGCTAAAGGTTGATTCATATTATTGTTTTTTAGCTATTTGTGCCATTAACTCTGCTTCGGCTACCAGTTTTCCATTGGCATAAGCCTTGGCTTGCATGTGACAAATTCCTCTTCTTATTGGAGTAATTAGTTCACATTTGAATATCAAAGTGTCGCCAGGAAGCACTTTGTGTTTGAATTTTACATTATCTATTTTCATAAAAAATGTTAAATAATTTTCGGGATCGGGAACAGTACTTAAAACTAAAATTCCGCCTGTTTGCGCCATCGCCTCTACAATTATTACGCCAGGCATCACTGGAGCTTCAGGAAAATGACCTACAAAAAAACCTTCGTTCATGGTGACATTTTTCATCCCAACCACATGTTTGTCTGACATTTCAATTATTCTGTCAATAAATAAAAATGGCGGACGGTGAGGCAAGATACTCATGATTTTATGAATATCCATCAAAGG
>NZ_JANXUG010000043.1 GCF_025352015.1 Flavobacterium sp. | reverse complement strand
TTGATCCTGTAACAGGAAAAAAATATTATACCAATATGTTTATCAAGAAAAAACCATAAACATTAGTAAAAAAAAATAGTTTGATTGTTGTTTTGTTTGATTTTGACAGATCGAAAAATCCCGAATATTTCGGGATTTTTTTTATTTTAAATGACCAACCATTTCTTCGGGTTTTACCCAAGCATCAAAATCACTTGGGGAAACATAACCTAACCTGATCGCTTCCTCTTTTAAAGTTGTTCCGTTTTTATGAGCCGTTTGTGCAATTTCAGCCGATTTGTAATATCCAATTTTGGTATTCAAAGCTGTAACAAGCATTAATGAATTATTTACTAATTCTTTGATACGAGTATAATTTGGTTCAATACCACGAGCACAATGTTCCTCAAAAGAAAGACAAGCATCACCGAGTAAATGAGCCGATTGCAAAAAATTTGCCGCCATCATAGGTTTAAAAACATTTAGCTCGTAATGACCTTGCATACCACCCACAGAAATAGCAACATCGTTCCCCATAACTTGTGCGCAAACCATAGTCAAGGCTTCGCATTGTGTTGGATTTACTTTGCCAGGCATAATAGAGGAGCCTGGTTCATTTTCTGGTATTAGGATTTCTCCAATTCCCGAGCGTGGACCAGAAGCCAACATTCTAATATCGTTAGCAATTTTATTTAAAGAAACTGCTAGTTGTTTTAAAACTCCGTGACTTTCAACAATAGCATCATGTGAAGCCAATGCTTCAAATTTATTAGGTGCGGTTACAAATGGATGACCCGTAAACTTGGCAATATATTCAGCTACTTTTACATCATAACCATCGGGTGTGTTAAGTCCAGTTCCAACGGCAGTTCCCCCAAGTGCTACTTCCGACAAATGGGAAAGTGTATTTTTTAATGCTTTAATTCCATAATTTAATTGGGCAACATAGCCTGAAATTTCTTGACCCAATGTCAATGGTGTGGCGTCCATTAAATGCGTTCTTCCAATTTTTACAACATTCATAAATGCCACAGATTTTGAGTTTAAGGTATCTCGTAGTTTTTCAATCCCTGGAATGGTTATTTCTATAACAGCTTTATAGCAGGCAATATGCATTCCTGTTGGAAAAGTATCGTTAGATGATTGTGATTTGTTGACATCGTCATTGGCTTTTACAACTTGTTCGCCTTCGCCAATTTTGAATCCGGAGATAACCTGTGCGCGATTGGCAATAACTTCATTGACATTCATATTGCTTTGTGTTCCAGAACCTGTTTGCCAAATAACTAATGGAAATTCTTCCGTTAATTTTCCCGCTAGGATTTCATCGCAAACGGTTGCTATGGCATCTCTTTTTTCGATTGAAAGTACGCCCAAATCACAGTTGGCATACGCCGCAGCTTTTTTTAAATAAGCAAATCCTTCGATAATTTCTTTTGGCATTGATGCCGATGGGCCAATTTTAAAATTATTTCTGGAACGTTCTGTTTGTGCTCCCCAGTACTTGTTGGCAGGCACTTTTACATCGCCCATTGTATCTTTTTCTATTCTGTAATCCATGGTGTTGTTTGTTTATGTTTAGCCCCGATAGCAGTATAAAATATTGTAACGAATAGCGGGAAATAGCTCCTAAAAATCTTTACAAAATTAGTGATAAAAAGTATTTAAAAAAATTGATTTTGTTTTTTGGTTAGCTTAAATATTCCGCTTACATTTGCGTATAATTCAAAAAAATATTTCAACCATGTTTGAATTTTCTCAATATTTAGGTTTTTTAGCGTTCTTAACTATCTTAACCATTGGTTTTTGGCTGATGATGTTTCTAATCACTTTTATTGTTCCGTATTGGATTTTCGGTGGAGTTAGAGAGTTATGGCAAGAAAGAAAGGCAAAAAAAGCTACTGAACAATCAGTCTAGATTTAGACTATTTCGTTTATTAAAAAAGGTTTCTGATTTATTCAGAAACTTTTTTTTTAGAAATCACCACCTTCATTATCGTCCGATTGATTTTTCTTGTTTTGTTTTTCTTTGGGAGTTTTTTGTTTATTGAAACGATATAGAAACGTTAAATTAATTTGTCGTACTCGCATTTGCATTTCATTATAAGAATTTAGAGAAGCTATATTAGTCTGTGAAATTCTTTTTCTAGAGTTGAAAACGTCATTTATATTGAGTGTCAAAGTTGCTTTATCTTTTAAGACATCTTTACTAAAGGCTAAATTAGCAGCCAAAATTCCTAACGTTTTTCCTTGAGCTGTGTTTTGTGGTGCATTATAAGTGGCATTTGTTTGGCAATCTATTTTAAAGGGTAAAGAAAATCTCGAATTTAATTTTGCAAACCATGAACTTGCCGAAATATTGGTGCTTTGTTTAACAATCTGATTTGAACCTAACAAGTTGTATTGGTAATCGCCTTTGACTTGACTTGAAAAAAAGTTGAAGTTCATATTTAATTTCCACCATTTATAAGGCGAGTAGTTGGCATTAAATTCAAAACCTATTCGATTGTCAGTATCTAAATTTACTGGTGTTGCAATAGTTACTGGAGTTGAAACATTTTGACCGTTTACAACTGCCGTAATTACTTCACCGTTGGGTCTTCTAATAAATTGGAACGGTGCACTTGTTCGGTTGTAATATAGAGATGCTGTAACGGTTGCTTTGTCATATTTCTTTAAAATGCTTAATTCAAAAGCGTCAGTTATCGAAGGATTTATATTAGGATTTCCAACAAAAATATTGATGTTACTGGAGTAGTTTGAAAATGGAGTTAGAAATCGATTACGAGGTCGTGCTATTTTTTTACTGTAATTTAATGAAAATGTAGTTTTTTCGTTGAGTGAGTAGTTCAAAAATGCACTTGGGAAAAAGTTGGTATATTTTTTATTAGTAAAATCATTTGTCGTAATTAAATTAATGTCAATATTGGAATCTTCAAATCGTAGTCCTAATAAATAGGAAAATTTTTTGACAGTTGAACCAAATTGAGCATAAACAGCATTAAACTTTTCTCTGTAGTCAAACACATTAGTATAGTTGGTATAAGGAGTGTAATTCCCAAATGAATCAATACTCCCAACATTATAATTGGTTAATAAACTATTAAAATCCCCTTTATAACCTGTTTCAATTTTACTGTTTTTGCCAATAGGTAACGTGTAATCTACTTGCAATAAATTTCTGCTTTGATTTTGTAAATTATTGGTCGATTCTAGCGTGGTTCCACTTGTAGAATCTCGAAAGGAATTGCTGATAGTGGCATAATCATTATCGGTATTTTTGGAGGTGTTAAAAATTATCGAAAAAACATGTCCGTCTTTTTTAAAATTTTTAATAAAAGTGGAATTGTATTCAAGGTCTTGCGTTTTAGTAAACTGATTTGTAAACCTATTTTGATATAAAATTATATTTGCATCATTAGAAACCAAATTATCGTCTGTTGGGCTGTAACCATTAGCTTTTCTATAAGAAAATGAATTGGTCCAAGTGGTTGATTTATCTAAAAACCAATCGGTACCAAAACCATAATTAAATCCACGACGACCATTTCTTCTTTCAATTTGTTCGTCAATAGTTTTCGAGATATTTCCTGTATTGTCTAGATATTGTGTATTATTTAATGTTCGTCCTCTTGATTCGCTATCGCTATATCCAAAAGAAGAAAACAAATTAAATTGTTTTGTTTTAAAATTGAGGACTTCAGTCGTATTATAATTTCTTGGATCTCCAGCCGTTATTGAGATTGTGCCGTTGATTCCTTGATTTTTTCCTTTTTTTAAAATGATATTAATAATTCCTGCGCTGCTCTCGGCATCATATCTTGCCGATGGATTTGATATTATTTCAATTTTTTCTAGTGAATCTGCGGGAATAGATTTTAAGGCATCTGATATATTAATGGCAGTTGCGGGTCTTCCGTCTATAAAAATCTTGACATTATCATTTCCTCTCAAACTTACATTGCCATCGCCATCAACGGTTACAGAAGGGACATTATCTAAAACATCGCTAGCAGTTCCTCCTTTTGCGGTTAAATCTTGTCCAACATTGTATACTTTTTTATCAAGTTTAATTTCTACGGATGATTTTTCTGCGGTAACTACAACTTCTTTCAATTGTGTTGCATCATCTTCTAGATATGTTGTTCCTAAATTTGTTGATTCACTCAACTGTTTCTGACTAATAACTAACGGTTTAAACGATATAAATTCTAATGTAATGTCATAAACTCCGGGAATAACATCAATATTATACTCACCCCCACCATCGGTAATTCCTCCAAAAATTAATTTTGGATTTTTGCTATTTTTGAATGAAACTGTAGCGTATTCAAGGGGTAGCTTACTATTTTTTTCAATAATTTTTCCGGTTATCGTTATTTTTTTACTTTCAGGTTTTTGTTGTCCAAAAGTAGTTATTGACGTCATTAATACCATCAGTAAAAGAAAGCGCAAGTTTTTCATAAATATTTTTTTCAACTTCAGCGACAAAATTATCCTTTACAATTTTAAACCTGTCCTAATTGTTTGTTAAAAAATCTTTGATTTTGACGGCTTCTCTGCCAATTATAGCTTCTTCACCATCTATTATTATAGGTCTTTCCATCAAAATGGGATAAGTAGCTATAGCAGAAATAATTGCCTCGTCGTTAAGTAATTTCCCTTTATAATTATCTATCCAAATGGTTTCTTTTTGTCGAACTAATTCAAGAGGTTTTAAATTTAGTTTTTTGAGCATTGTTTTTATTTCCAATGCGGTAAGCGGGTTTTTTATATAATCGATGATTTCAAATTGTATGTTAGCATCATTTAAAAAAACCAGACAATTTCTAGATTTTCCACATCTAGGATTATGAAGTATTTGTAACATCTTTTTTTTACAAAGTACTATATTTTTAAATAGAAAAAACTTAATTTAGGCGAAAGAAAAAAACCTATGTTTTTAGAAAATGGCTTTTTGCCACAAAACAAATTTTGGAAATATTTAGTAGGTTCCTTTATAATTATCCTTGCATCGACCATAGGTCAGATTCCTTGGGTAATTGCTGTAGCTATTAAATCGTTTAAAACGGGAAAACCATTTCCAACTGCAGAAAAGACAATGATGAACTTTTTAAATTTAAACACTACTTTGTTTTTGTTGTTATTTTCTTTTGTAGTGGCTTTTGTTGCTATTATTTTGGTTATTAAATATCTGCATAAACAAACGCTATTATCAGTCACAACATCAAGAGAAAAAATAGATTGGGGTCGAATTTTGTTTTCCTTTTTTTTATGGGGAAGCTTTACTGCAGGTTCCACGTTGCTTATGTATTATTATGCTCCATATAATTTTGTATATAATTTCAAACCTATTCCTTTTTTAATTTTGGCACTTATAGGAACACTTTTAATACCTATTCAAACCAGTACCGAAGAGTATGTTTTTAGAGGTTATTTGATGCAAGGTTTTGCGGTTTTGTCAAAAAATAGATGGTTTCCTTTAGTGCTTACTTCCCTGATTTTTGGTTCTATGCATATTGCCAATCCCGAGGTCGAAAAAATGGGTTACATCATCTTAGTATATTATATAGGAACGGGTTTTTTTCTTGGGATAATTACTTTAATGGATGAAGGAATGGAGCTAGCACTGGGGTTTCATGCTGCAAATAATTTAATCACCGCATTATTGGTAACTTCAGAATGGTCAGCCTTTCAGACGAATTCTGTTTTTAAAGATGTTTCTGCACCATCGGCAGGGTTTGAAATTTTGATTCCAGTTTTTATTATTTTTCCGATACTATTATTTATCTTTAGTAAAAAATATAATTGGTCTAACTGGAAAGAAAAACTTACTGGAACGATTGAAATTAAAAATTTAGAATCCACACAAAAATTTGATTACAATGAATAGTCCAACTTACGAAAATGTTCACAATCAGTTTAAATTGAATGGCTTTCACCTTGATAGAGAAGATTTATGTCGGGTTGCTTATAGTTTTATTAAAGAAGGAGAAGATTTTGAAAAACCTGTTGGTGATTTTCTTTTAGATTGGTTTGATAGCAAAAGTTATATAGAAATGCAAACTTCTGGCACAACTGGAGCTCCAAAAACAATATCGGTGAAAAAACAAGCTATGGTTGATTCTGCATTGGCAACCGGTGATTTTTTTGATATTATTCCCGGAAATAAAGCATTACAATGTCTGCCTGTAAAATATGTTGCCGGAAAAATGATGTTAGTTCGTGCTATGATTTTAGGTCTTGATTTAGAGTTTGTGGCACCAAGTTCACATCCCTTAAAGAATAACGAGATCACTTTTGATTTTGTTGCTATGGTACCTTTACAAGCCCAAAATTCTTTATCAGAATTAAAGAAAGTGAAAAAAATGATTGTTGGTGGAGCCGCAGTGAGTAAAACATTAGAAAAACAATTGTTAAAATTGCCAACAGAAGTTTTTGAAACCTACGGAATGACCGAAACCATTACTCATATTGCTGCCAGAAGATTAGGAGAAAAAGCCTTTACGGTGTTACCAAATGTTACTATTTCCTATGACGAACGAAATTGTTTAGTCATTCATGCTCCCAGAATTTCCTCTGAAGTGATTATTACTAACGATATTGTAGAATTGATTAATGAAAATCAGTTTATATTTTTGGGACGAATGGATAACGTAATAAATAGTGGTGGAATTAAATTGATACCAGAGCAAATAGAAGAAAAATTAGCAGGTAAAATCAATCAACGGTTCTTTATTACTTCTAAACCTGATGACGAATTAGGAGAAAAAGTTATTTTGGTCATCGAAGGCAATACTCAAAATTATGATGATCTACTTTATGAAGAGTTGGACAAATATGAAAAGCCAAAAGA
>NZ_JANXUG010000056.1 GCF_025352015.1 Flavobacterium sp. | reverse complement strand
ATTTATTGTATAGCTAAAACATACGCAAATTTATAGCAAACACAATGGCTAACGATTATTGTAAAGATTGCCAAAAAAATAAAAAGCAACGAACATCTAACAAACTATCACAAAAATAAACTGAATATAAAAAACTAAATTATGAATATTTCAAAATTAGACAAGCCAGCATTAATTCTGATTGATATACAAAAAGGATTTAATGATATTGAATATTGGGGTGGAGAAAGAAATAATTTCGATGCAGAAAAAAATGCAAGCAAACTTTTAGAGCTTTGGAGAAAAAATAATTTTCCAATTTTTCACGTAAAACATTGTTCATCTAACCCAAATTCTATTTTAAATGAAAATAATATTGGAAACGAATTTAAAGATATTGTTATGCCAATTGAAGGAGAAAAAATTATTAAAAAAAATGTAAATAGTGCTTTTATCGGAACAAATTTAAAAGAACAACTTGATAATAATAAAATTAACAAACTAGTTATTGTTGGACTAACAACTGACCATTGTGTTTCAACAACAACAAGAATGGCAGGCAATTTTGGTTATGAAACTTACCTTGTATCAGATGCAACAGCAACTTTTAATAAAAAGGGAATTGACGGGAAAAATTTTTCTGCAAATCTTATTCATGAAACAGCATTGGCAAGTTTAAATGAAGAATTTGCATCAGTTATAACAACAGAATTCATTGTCGAGATTTTTAAAACGAATGAAAGCAAAAACTGAATTTAAAAACCAAGTAAAAAACTAGAATTTATGAAATGAATAAAATTGCAGGAAATTAAGTAGTTGGCAATCAAGGGAATTTACAAGAAAGAATCAAAGAATTACTTTCTGAATTTAAAGCAAATGAATTACTCTAAACCTTATATTTTGGGTGCAAGAAGCTAGAATAAATAAATTTAATGAACAATACGGTATCTAAACTACTTTTAAATACTGAAGAAAAGCTCAAATTCCTTTCTTTAGAAATTGAAAACTCCATCAAAAATTCTGAAATTGCAATTAATATTGTTTTGAAATCAGTAGAACTGCTTAAAAAAATTGTTATAAATTCAAATTTTAAAAACCAAAGTGAAGAAATAAAGTTTTTTAAAGTTACTAAACCTCAATTATTTTCAAAACTAATTTATCACACAAAGGTATTAAAAATAGAGACAAAACGACCAAAAGGAACAGACAGAACACAACGAAAATATTTGCTTAATGAACTTGACAATCTCAATAGATTTTTCGATAATAATTTAGAATTTTATCAATATTACAGAACCGGTGCAACATTTTTGGATGAGAAATATTTTTTAAGAGGAAAGTATGATATTCGATTATCGTTAGATACTTTTTTCTTTGCATCAGATCCAGAATTTAATACAAGCCACGATTATAGAATTTCCAAGATATTAGCCAATGATTTATTAGAAATATATCTGAAAGAGCAATTAGCAATATTGGATAGAAAGGAAATTATGACAGCAAAAACACAAACAACACCCAAAGTTAAGCTTACTTGGACAGATAGCAAATCATCATTAATTGAACTATTATATGCGCTTCATTATCAAGGAAGTTTCAATAATGGAAATGCAGATATAAAAGAAATTGCAAATTATTTTGAAGTCATTTTTAATATTGATTTAGGCGATGTTTATAGAAGTTGGTATTCCATCAGAAGTAGAAAAATGGAAACCACTATATTTTTAGATAGTCTTAAAACAATACTTCAAAAGAAAATTGAACAGGAAGAAGATAAAATAAAATAGGTTGTTTTATTAAAAATCATTGCCAAGTTGATACCAACTTGGCAAACAAAACCAATCAAAACCCACAATTTTGCGCCATAACAATCTAAAAATACAGTTATGGCAATCGAAGTTATTACTCGCGAAGACTTAAACGAATTTCGCACACTCCTACTTTCCGATTTAAATGCAATGTTTAATTCAAAACCTGAACAACAAAAACAGTGGCTCAAATCCAATGAAGTCAGAAAACTGTTAAATATTTCTCCAGGCACTTTGCAAAACCTTCGGATAAACGGAACCATCACTTATACCAAGGTAGGTGGAATTTTATATTATGCGAGTTCCGATTTAGAAAAACTACTGGAATCCAATAAAGTAGAAGCAACTGTTACGTTGTTCAACCCAAAATGGTTGATAAGATGAATTATATAAAACATCTAACAGGATTTTTCGAGAAAGTGGCTATCGATAAAACGCTCAATCCAACACACGTAAGTTTGTATATAGCACTATTCCAATTCTGGAATTGCAATCGGTTCAAAAATCCAATAAGCATTTCTCGAGATGAGGTAATGCGAATTAGCAAAATCAGTTCCAAAGCAACATATCATAAATGCCTTAAAAATTTGCATTCTCTGGGCTATATAAATTATGAACCATCCTACAATCCCTTCAAAGGAAGCCACGTTTATCTACTCAACTTTTCAGATGAACTAAAACCAATGCTAAAAAAAGATAGAAATTTAAGTTCAAATTCTGAACCTGTTTTTGGTCTAGTTACTGAACAAGTAGCGAACAAGTCTTTTACTAGTAGTGAGACTGGTACTGAACAAGCGCTAGTATCTTATATAAACAATACAAACATACCAAACATTTCAAACGATTTAAAAATTGTAAACTTGGACGAGCAAGCAAGAAATTTTGAAAATGATGATGGGTTTTTAAAAAATGTGGATGTTGAAAAGAAAGAAAAAAGTTCCGCCAAAAAAGAAAAGGAAAATGTTCCTAAAATTGAAGAGGTCAAAATCTATTTTATCGAACAGAATTTTCCTGAACTTGAAGCCATTAAGTTTTTCAATTATTTTTCTAGCAACGGTTGGTTGGTCGGTGGCAAAACCCCGATGGTCGATTGGCAAGCAGCAGCACAAAATTGGATATTAAACGCACCTAAATTCATTTCAAATGAACAACAATCCAACAGAGCAAAACACCTCAACACAGGAACAGACAAAGACTATTCAGAGCCATTATAGCTACACTGAAATAATTATTTGGTTAGAGAAAAAAGGCGTTGAATTATACGGAAATCATTTCAAAATCCTTGAAAGCGATTATCCAATAATTTTTAAACTCATTGCTTATTTTCTGAAAGATGAAGCAACTTGTTTTCAATACAACATAAACCTCAACAAAGGAATTTTACTTTCTGGACCAATTGGCTGCGGTAAAACATCACTAATGAATTTGATGAAATACCTAACGCCGACAGAGTATAAATTTTTCGTAAAACCTTGCCGAGATATAAGCTTTGAATTTATTCAGGACGGCTACGAAATAATCCACAAATACAGCAAAGGCAAACTCTACCAATCAGAACCCAAAACAATATGCTTC